>JACQOU010000039.1 GCA_016207775.1 Deltaproteobacteria bacterium | reverse complement strand
GCTCAGTTGGTAGAGCAGCTGACTCTTAATCAGCGGGCCCGGAGTTCGAGTCTCCGGTGGCGCATTCCAATCCGATACTTTTTGTCACTACTGAATCACCATCAAAAAGACCACCCATCAATCGCTTTTCTTTGTGGTATTTACTAGTTCCTCCCGTTTGTCTTTTTCGAAAAAATTTTGTCGGGTTTGTCCGGGCCCAACCAGCACTGAAGAAATTGGATAAGGCCTTTTGCTAGGTAGAAAAAGTTATTCCGGATCAACCCCATCTGAAGTAAGTTTGAAATCAGTCATGCTTTCATATTTGGAACATTGGTTAAAAGAGCCCGAAGGTGAACGCCTAGAGTTCAAAGAAGCAAGAAATAGTTTCGAGGTCGATAAATTAACAAAGTATTGCTGTGCGCTAGCAAATGAGGGTGGGGGACGAATTATCTTGGGAGTTACTAATAAGCGCCCTCGAACTGTGACTGGCACCCTTGCATTCAATGAAATTGAGCGTACCAGGACTGCACTGATACAACGTCTTCACCTCAAAATCGAAGCATTTGAAATATCTCATCCAAATGGACGAGTTCTTGTTTTTGAAATTCCTTCACGACCCGTTGGTATGGGCGTCCAGTATCTCGGCGCGTACTGGCAGCGTAACGGGGAAGCGCTAGCTCCAATGTCTCCGGATGTTTTGAAAAGGATCTTTGCAGAAGGCCAACCCGACTTTTCAGCTGAAACTTGCTCAGCAGCAGGAATTGATGACCTCGATTACACAGCAATTGAGATCTTTCGTGAGCGATGGAGCCAAAAAAGTAAGCGTGATGAACTGAAAGTCATGCCAGTCGAACAGCTTCTGGAAGATGCCGAGCTTCTACTCGATGGGAACGTAACTTTTGCGGCTTTACTCCTCCTGGGCAGCCAAAAGGCATTAACGAGACTTCTTGGCCAAGCAGAGATAATTTTTGAGTATCGTTCTGACGAGGCGTCCGTCTCTTATCAAGATCGACGAGAATTCAGAGCCGGCTTTTTAACTATTAAAGATAGTATTTGGGAGGTCTTCAACCTAAGAAATCAAATCCTCTCTTTTCGAGATGGCCTGTTTCGACGGGAGATTCGTGCTTTTAATGAAGATGCTGTGAGGGAAGGCATCTTAAATGCTTTCTGCCACAGAGACTATCGACTGGAAGGTTCAATCTTTATTCGACAGTTCCCTACGCAGACCGAAATTACGAGTCCGGGCGGATTTCCTCCTGAAATTACGCCGGAAAATATCCTTTTTAGGCAATCCCCAAGAAATAGGCGCCTTGCTGAGGCATGTTCCAAATGTGGCTTGGTTGAACGTTCAGGACAGGGTGTCGACCGTATGGTCGCAGTTTCCGTGCAAGAAGGGAAATTGCCACCTGATTACTGCAGAAGTGACGCTTTTCATGTTGCCCTTACTTTGCATGGGCAAGTTCATGACTCAGCATTTCTACAGTTCCTTGAGAAAGTGTTGACCGAGACACAAAAGCCATTTCGAACTGACGATCTAGTAGTCATCGATGCGATCCATAGAGGCATTCCCATTCCTCAAACGGTCACTGGCCGGATAGCATCTTTGATCGATGTGGGGGTTATTGAACGAGTAAGTCGAAAGAAATTAGTGCTATCAAGAAAGTTCTATTCCTTCGTGGGAAGACGTGGCGAATATACTCGCAAGAAAGGGTTAGAGCGCCCAGCAAAGCGAGCCCTGCTGCAGCAACACTTGGAGAACAACGCTGGGAGTGAGGGTTGCCCATTAAAGGAACTTATGGAGGTGCTTCCCGAGTTGAGTCGTTCGCAAGTCCAAGTGATGCTAAGGGAAATGAAGGAGAAACAAATAGTTCATGCACAAGGAATTAAGCGGGCAGCTCGTTGGTTCCCCGGTCCAAGATCGCCAAGGATTGTAAAAAAGTAGTCGCAAAAGGTCGCAAAAAGGTCGCAAAAGGTCGCAAAACCAGACCTTAAGTATCTGTTTTAAAATGGATTTTTTGGAGTCAAGAAGGTAGCGAAGTGACCGCTGGCACAGTTCCTACCATAGGACTCGCCAGGATACAGCGACCCACAACACCAAGCGCCTTCCCAGTGGATCTCCCAGTAATACCAAGTTATACTGGCTTTACGGAGGATAGATGCGTACTACACGAGTAATTGCCTTTTCTGTTCCCCCCGAGTTTGAAGCACGGATCCAAAAGCATGCTCGCTCTGAGCATCGGACCATAAGCGAGTACATCCGAGAGGCTGTCCGGCATTACATGGGTCTTTCTCGTTTTGAGACTGCTCAAAGAGCAATGGCTCGAAAGGCGAAGCAAAAAGGCATCAAAAGAGCTGACGTTGAAGATGTTATTGCCCAGGTGAGAAAGCGCCAGTAATGCGAGCTGTTCTTGATACGAACGTCATAGTATCAGGGCTCTTATTCGGTGGCCTCCCGTTGAAAATCCTGCTTGCTGCGATAAACGGGGAATTTACCTTCGTCACTTCTCAGCCACTGATAGAAGAATTAGAGACTGTTCTTACATCGAAGAAGTTCGGACTAACCTTGCGAGAGATCGAGGATGCAACACAGTCTCTAGTTGAGGCCGCTGAGATCGTGTACCCAGAGGAGCACGTGACCGTTATTAAGCGCTGTGTTGCTGATAATTTCGTTTTGGGCTGCGCGCTGGCTGGTAACTGTGACGCCATTGTAACTGGAGACAAGCAAGACCTTCTTCGCCTTGGCTCGTTCCATGGAATACCCATCCTTTCCCCCAGAAGTTTTGTATCAGAGTGGTTAAAATAACGTCGGTATATTCGGCTTGTATCGTCGATAATTATCACAAATCCGCATGACCGCGTGGTCGATTTTTGGTCGATTCGTAGTAACAATAATCAAAAACAGCCAACAATAGCCAACAAAGAAGCCTTGCTTAACTCGTTAATATAGTTTTGTTTATCTAATAATTCCTGAAT
>JACQOU010000436.1 GCA_016207775.1 Deltaproteobacteria bacterium | reverse complement strand
TGGGGAAGAGCCTTTGTTGCTGCAAGAAATTATGTCATTCGCAACGAACTGGAGAGTATGGGAATTATTGAGTACACCCCACGGGGAGCAGACCCTCCGAAGAGGGGAATACGGAGGGACTTCCCAGTAGCACTATAAACTTTGCAAAAACGCATCCATCACTTCTGCGATGAAACGAGCCTGATCCGCCCGTTTCAAAGAGCGGTCATCCATAAATAGGGTATAATCCGCCTAACCTTCATAAAGGAGAGGAGAGCTCATGAAAAGGACGTGCCTTATGCTTGGCGTACTTTTGTGCGTCGTCCAAGGTGCTGCAGAAAACAAACAGCCGGGTGGACAGAAACTGAAAGACGTTCATCGCTTGCTGGTTCTTATGGATAGCGGCAAATTGGGGATACGGGTTTATCAGAATGCTATTGATTCGTTTAAGCAAGCGATGCCCCAAGTGCCAAAAAGTTTCTGGGAAGGTTTAGACAAAGAGATTAGCCCTGAAAGTTTTGTTCAATTGGGTGTTCCGATCTACGACAGATATTTTTCTCATGAGGATATCGTTGGCTTGATTGGCTTTTATGAAAGCCCACTCGGGAAGAAACTTGTAAAAGTGCAGCCGATGTTAGTGAGGGACTTGCAGATTGCGGGTCAGCAATGGGGTGAGAGGCTGGCAAAGAAGATCTCCGATCGGCTGAAGGCGAAAGGGTACCAGACACCCAGTTCCGGAAACTCAGTAGGGAAGTAGGGATGCATACTTCATAAAAACCACAATACCGACGGTGCCCGCCAGGGCCAAACGGGCTGCTTTCCAATAGGTTTCGGAAGGAAGGTACAGTTGTTGGATTAAAATAAAAAGAGGAAAGGCAATCATTGTGTATCGGCTGGAATAATTATGGACAATGAAGCCGGGTGTGGAAAGCAGTATCAATGCCATCGTGAAGTAAAATCTAAACGTTAAATCTTTTACTGAGATGAAAGTTTTCGTCCAAAAGATAATGAATAAAGCAGCCAGGCCAAAATAAAATCCGGTCGCAGCAGTTTGGTAAATTCTGTCTACAAAAGGAGGGAAATGCCTGCTCGTGATCGCCCTGAGCGGGACGAATTGAGCAAGGTGTATGATGCCTAGTCGATTGAGTACCACAATCACTAAAGGGGCGATAAGGACAGCTAGCAGGCTTAACCGTTTATCTCGCAAAATAAAGGAAGGGTCATAAATGGCATACAGCAGGGCCCCCTGAGAAATGGCCAGGCTTAGGCAGAGCCAGGAAAAAGTGCCTGGTCTTGCGTTTTCATGGCCGGGAGATGCCAGTCCACCCCAAACTAGAAAAAGCGCTGCCGGCAGGACAATCGCCGAGAGTCCGTAAAGAACGCTCATTAGGCGAAATACTTTTTGGCGGGATAGCCACAAGATCGGTAGCGCGGCGAGCGATGCCAAGAACACCTGTCTTCCGCATGCAGTGATACCCAAGAAAAGACCCGCCAGGATAGCAAAAAGATAGTGCGTTCGCTTGCCCCGCTCGGCTGCTTCCATAGCCCTGGAAAGGGTTAATAGATTTAAACAGAAGAAGAACAGGGTAGTGCTTTCCGTCATGGCGAGTCCTGTCATGCAGGGCAGGACTGGGAGTGCCATCAGTTGAAGGGCCGAGGGAGGGAAAACATGGTTTTTTAAACGAAGGAAAATGACTAATGTGAGCAGTGTAAGCGCCATGAACAATACGCTCATCCAGCGAATGGTTGGCAGTGAATAACCGAATATTGGCGACAGAATTTTTTGCATAACCGGATAAAGCGGTCCTGTCGCCACCGGCATGTTGAGCAAGAATTGTTCCCCGAATCCGTACATCTGCAACCGTCCCACCGTTTGCTGGTGCCAAGATTCATCCCATGTCCATTGAGGGGTCGAGCGCGCGACAATGACTATCGTCAAAACAAAAATAATTAACGACACCCAAAGACATGCCCAACTTGCATGCCTATTTCTGGTCACTTTCACGCCTGGTTGGTAAGAAGAATTTGACCCAAGTGTTGACGGACAGACGGCCAAAGGTGATTTTAGCATTCAGTCAATATTCTACCCCAAAACTCATATTTGGGTTAAGAATGCTGCTCGATAACAGAGGGCTTATGATAGGGCTTGTGCTACAGGCCCAAAATATGCCAGCCGGGAGGCAGGGTGTTCTATGCATGTGATTGCTGATCTTTGCGTTGTTCCATTAGGCGTGGGAGTGAGTGTATCGCAATACGTTGCCGCCTGTGAAAAAGTTTTAAAGGAAGCGGGTTTGCAGATACAGCTTCATGCGTATGGGACCAATATCGAAGGAGAATGGGATAAAGTTTTTGCTGCTATCAAGAAATGCCACGAAGTCGTGCACAGTATGGGTGCTCCAAGGATTTCCACCGTACTGAAGTTCGGTACGCGAACGGATCGCCACCAGACAATGAAAGACAAAATTGGAAGCGTACAAGAGAAGCTGAAGGGTTGAAGACAGAAATCTTGGGCGGTCCAGGCCAGGCAATGACTGTCGGGGACAGTGGATGGCGCCAAAAGGCTGAGAGTCGGGTGGGGGTGCGCTTGTCCAATGCCTGGCACTGAACCGCTGACAGGCTAAGCTGCCTATGAG
>JACQOU010000434.1 GCA_016207775.1 Deltaproteobacteria bacterium | reverse complement strand
AGCTGCTTCAGCTCCTTGATTAAACTCGGATGATACGGAAGAGAATCCGCTTCCACTCCCGAACAAATATTTGATTCTGCTGCCCGATACGTCGGATTAACAGGGGTTATTTTTATCAAAAAAATATTGGGATCAAAATACATGGCAATGACGCCAGGATCGACAATCGTTTCTTTGGACAACGCAAAATTCAATGATATTTTCTTGCTTCCTTTCTTTACGAAATCAAAACCATATGCAGCGATACGCTCAAAACTCCAGGTTTCAATGGGTATCCACAGTCGTTTTTGTCGTTGGTCGGTAGAATGAATTGAAAACTGGAGTTGGAAATTATCCGGGTACAGTTTCTCTTTGATGTGCTGAAGCCTGCCAAAAAACATATCCCGCCCTTTGGGGGCAACAGACGATAGGGAGGGCAAAAGGCCCGGTGCATCGTACCGACTCGGCAATTGCTCCAGCACATCGAGAACCGCGTCGTTTAAAGATGGCTCGCCCATACGGGCGAATTGAATCTTAAATTTCTTGGCTGGTATCTGACGGCTTTGGTAACGGCTTTCGACTACCCAATCGATTTGTTCCAAAATTTCCTCAACAACCAACTTTTTTCGATAGAATCCGCCCGCATCGCAAAACATGCATCCCACGGGACAACCCACGAGCGTTGAAACGATCACCACCTCTTTATCCGACCTGGACAAGGGTGGTTGTATCGATTCAACAAACTCCACTTCATTGCCCAGGTCAGTCCGACCCAAGAAAACGGTTGCAATATCCCTGGTTTGATAGGACTGAATCACCTGCATGTGGATTTCCCAGCAAAAATCTGCATAGCTGCTGAAATACCATCGCCTACTGCCATAGCAGTTTGGCCGAGCCTTCCGGTTCTTGCCGCTCCGCAAATAAACCATTTTCCCACGCCAGCCGACAGATCGCTCTGAGGAACATTAGGATTACGTCCGATATTCACTAACAAATAGTGTCCGAGATATCTACGTCCGGCAACAATGAGTTCAACTTCGGATCCCTTTGAGGTGGCTTTTGTTAGGACGGAGTTCCTCACAATCGAAATTCGCCTGTTCCCAACCACTTGCTCCAGCAGCCGCTTTGCCACCCCGCCAGAATTCTTCTTCTTTACGAATACGGTGACCTTGTTCCTGCGTGCCAAGCTCAGGGCACTGTCGAGTGCTGCTTCACCCGAACCAATAATCAATATGGTTCGATCCTTCACACGGAACAAAGGTCGGCAATCATAAAAGGTCCTGCCGTCGATTTCACAGCCAGCCAACCTTCGGGGCTGGGTTCCCGTTGCAAGCACGAGATACTCGCAGCCGAAATGATCTTGTTCCGAATGCAATTCGAATCGATCTTTTTGCCGGTTGTGTCGGATAGTTTTGATGTGCTGGTCAATCACACTAATTTTCAGACGCGCTAAATGTTTTTTAAAGCGGTTTGCCAACACAGTGCCAGGCATCGGTTTCAGCCCTGGATAATTCTCGATACAAAAAGCATTGGGCAGTTGTCCTCCCGGCGGACCGTCACTCACAAGAAAGAAATCCACTCCGCAGTGGCGCAACTGTATGGCACACGCAATGCCCGCAGGACCCGCCCCTATTATGCCAACTGTTCGATGCAATGTTTTATTTCCTCAGTATCAGTCATCTGGGCAAACCCATGAGCCAATGTTGTAAGAGCGCTCAAATGAAGACACTCATTCTTAGAACCAACGGCATCGATGGGAATGATTGGACTGAGCCCAAAACCAAATGCGGATCGAACAGTCGATTCCACGCATAAATGAGTCATTACGCCCACGACAACGACCTGGTCCACCCCACACCTCTTTAGCAACCGGCCCAGCTCAGTCTGATGGAAGGAATCGTAGGAAGACTTGATGACAACAGTATGCTTCTCGCACTCGATTGCCATCTGTGAATGCCAATCATGGGCTGCGATGCCTTTTCCCCACCATTCTGCCATAGGCCCAAGTCCTTCATCCAAATGCCGCGTAAAGAAGATTGGCAGATTCCTGCACTCAAACGCTTGAATGAGCGAACGAATATTTCCTAAAACAACCGGTGCAACCGGTAAGAAAGCCCCTGATGCCGGGTCAAAAAATATCCTTTGCACGTCCAATATTAAAATGGCTGGGTTTCTTTGCAGCTTTACGGGATGGGGAGCAGCAAGCGGACAAAGAAAATCAAGGAACTGTCGCGTACGCAGTTTTGCTGTGCTTTCATCGAGGTACTGGATGGTTTTATCAATATGCGCTTCCAAAGCCCAACCCGATACAGGTTATCTTGGAAGCTATATTGATTAGAGGCGTATCAGGCAAGAGGGAAAAACGACACCGCGGGATCCTTCGGGCCTACGGCCCTCAGGATAAATTTTGTCGCGTGAAACGCGACAGAATTTAACTATTTGCCTGACGTGCAAGCAGATAATCACCGTTGCTGGTTCCACCGGGTTTGTTCCCCCGCTCCCATTTGTAACATCACCTATCGGATAATCATGAATGTATTTCATTTGGAAGTCTCTTTAAGACTTCGCGATAAACTTTCCTGGCTAGCTTAAGATTGCCCCTTGCCTCCCGAATCGTTGGAGGATCGTCTTCGCCGGGGTAGCGGATGGTAACAGCAAACCGGCTGAGGCTTTCAACTTGGTGAAGTAAGGGACGAAATGAGAGATCAAATTGCAAAACGTGGCTGCTAAGCTCTCGAAGATCGTGCGTTTTCTTTGGGCGAATCCCTTTCCAGATTAGAAACGCCTTGAGAGCTTTCTCTATTGCTTGTTGAGTGAAAAAACAGACGGGTTCAGTCAAAATAGGCTTCTGTTTCAAAAGATGTTCTCCAGCCAGCAAGTCTTGTGCAGACTTTTGAAGCCATTCTTTGATGACCTGAGCATTTTCTTCAGGCAGCATATAATTCTTTCCCCTCGCTGTAGGCAATTTCAGCGAGGGCACCGACGATATGTTTTCTTTTTTCGAATTTAGTAACTGATGAGAATAAAATATCTATGGAAGCTGGAATCCCCCTAAGTGCTTCGTACGCTCGTTGGGAAAATCTGCCGGTGGGTT
>JACQOU010000044.1 GCA_016207775.1 Deltaproteobacteria bacterium | reverse complement strand
GGCCACAACCGGCAGCGCAACGGTCGTTCATTTGGAAACTCGTTACAATCCCCTGGGCATCCACTTGAATGGCTTTGGTATCCTGGCCACCGATATCCAGAATGGTTCGAGTCTGTGGAAACATATAATGCGCACCCAAACCGTGACACAAAATTTCAGAACGAATCTGCTCTTTGGGAAATGGCAAAGTAAGACGTCCGTATCCGGTGCCGACAGAACTCAAAATTCTAAATTTCAAACCAATATTTTGGGAAACTGCCTGCCTGATAACGGGTTCGTCCTGCGCAAATTCCTTACGCTTAAGCACCTCTTTGCAAGCAAATTCCAAATATTCAGAATACAAATTCGCAAAGCTTTGGTTTTCAATCTTCAGGATGGTTTTATCAAATAGGCTTGCAATACGCTCAAAAGAAAGGCCGCTCGTATTCGCAACCTTTTCGGCACTTCTGAGAAACAGGCTGCTTGCGATGTCCCTAAAAAAATGGCTCGCCTGCTGGAAAGACGGCTCAAACTCCTGCTCAGCAGCTTGCCGCATGCTTGCAAAAATAGTTTCCACCGCTTCTCGGTAGGCGGTTTTATCTTCAATTTTTGGCCAAGTATCCACAAGCCACAGGCTTTCGTGTTCGAGAGCCTCCAACTGCTTCAGATGATGGCCGAGCGCAAACTTAGCCAAAAGCCACTCCATTTGGCCGTGAGCTTTTTGACTTAAACTAGGCTTTTTGAGATCGCGTTCAAGCAGCTTGAGTCGAGCATCGGTCTCCGCCTCTTCTCGAGCAATCTGGCAGGCAAGTGCATAATTGCTCCGGGAGTTCGTGATCCCTCGCCCCAAAATCTGATCATTCGTATCCAGAAAGATGGCCTTGGTGGTCGTTGAACCGAGATCGATACCGACAAAACATTCCATCATGACCGGCGCGCCTCAACCATTTGAAAATAAGAATCCAGGCGATTCTTAATGTTAGCCGCGCTGAAATAGCGCGGATCAACCAAATCCGATTCTATAAAAGCACCCGGTTTTCCCGTACGCTTCTCAAGTTCTCGGAGCATTAACAGCTGGCCCGCAGAAAAAGAGTTGCAACTTTTTATCGAATTGATAATAAAACCATCCGCTTCAAAATCACTCATATATTTTTCTAGCATTTCAATCCGAGTGGGAATGTTCCGGTTCGTGTAACACCCCAGACAATAATCGGCCATGGATTCAAATGGTCGATCGGGGTCATGCCGAAATCCGTACTCGTACAAACCGCCCACTTTGGTGTAAGTCGAAGCAACGACTACCGCACCTTCACCATAAAACATCTTCCACAAATCTCTAAAACTAGTCCAATTGGGCGGGCCCTCAACCACCAGACGAAATTTTTGGTTGTTGAACAGACCCTCAGGTGTCGTGGGGCCCTGGTGATTTTGAATGCGATATTCCACTTCCTTACGAAGGGAGCGATAATACTGTTCGCATTCAGCAAGCCCGCGAAAGGCGGTGAAGATGGGGCCAATATAGTACACACCGCCAAAATAAGCATCAATCGGCGAGGGATGGTGACGTGCAGAGTCCCACACGGCGACGAGGTCTTCCTCTGATCGAGCCGAGGAAGTTAAAAAAGTATGTAGCCGCTCCGAATCCAGCTTTCGGCCTGCCACTTTTTCTAAAGCTGGAATGACGATGTCGCGCAGTTGGTCCACAACATACTGACGCATACCTGCCGTAATCTCCCCGTCCCCCTGGTAAGGGACCTGAAGCATGACTACTGGACAGTTGTACTCTTTTTGCAAAATTTCAAACCACTTCATGAACGTAAAGCACCCAGTATAGCTGAGCAGCAAGAGATCGGGAGCGGGCAACTTCTCCCCGGTAGGCCCGATGTTTCCTTGCTTCAGCATCCCTACGTCGCATTTGACATAGGTACATACATCTTCAGAATGCCCAGCCTTCTCCGCCTCGATAATGTACCCGCCGCTCAATTGCCGCATACCGGATTGCAAGGCGTTGATTTCGGGATGCACGGGAAGCATATCCAATGCCCAAATCAACTCATTGAGGTTTCCCGGAACAAACGTGTAGACTACCTTCTTTCCCAATTCTTTAGCATGGGACAAACGGTTGAAATGATCGGCGATCATTTTCTTTTGAATGAGCTGACTATCTTCCTTTTGGACATTTTCGAGTTTCATCGCGAGCCCCAAAGTTTAATTGAGTCGGCAAAGGTTCCCGTTTCCTCCTTGATGACCTGAATTTGACCGGTATTTTCCGCATATTTAAACCCGGTATAGGCCACCCCTTGGGCCGATAACGCATCCTGAAGCATTGGCCTTTCCAAAAGGGCTGGATCGCAGAAGCTTGGCGCTGCAAAAATGACTCCCTCTGCCGACCGGTCTTTTACCTGACCGATAAGAAATTCACCCTTCCTGGATGTCTCAAAACGGCAGGCATTTGAAACAGTGTCCGTCAAATAAGCATCGGCTAGGGCTTCCATTGGATTTTGCTGTTTGGTCAGTGAGATATCCGAAAGAAGATAACGACAACCCAATACCCAGTCGTCATCGACGATATAGCACCCACTGCCTTCAAGGGCTTTAATCAAAGCCAGTGGCGGCTGCTCACAAAACGCACCGGATATCACCACGCGAACATGATCCCTCTCGGGTTTCTGTCTTTTTACAGCACTTCTTATATAGGCACTGACACACTGAGTGTGTTCTGAAACTTCCAGCAAATTGGAGGCCCGCAAAAGCAGGTAGACGTCATAAGTAGAAACGAGGTGCGGGAATTTTGCACGCAGATTGTAGAGATCTCGCAGTACTCTGCGATTCTCATTGTAAAGCTCGATCGCTGAGCGCAATGATTGATCGGTCAATTTCTTTCCACTGAGTCGCTCAAAATCGGCCGCCAGCCCCTCTAACTCGCCGATATAAAACTTGCGGCCGACAGGACCAAAATTTTGAGGCAAGTCAAGGTACTTCACGAAAACTTTTGGAAAAAGAATTTTCCACATTCCGCTCAAGTTGCGGATAACATCGCAAATGGCTGGGAACAGAAAAACATCCAAGAAATCAAGTTTTCCCTTTACTCCAAGCTCCAATGTCGATCTGGGGATGCGACAAATATATGATTGGAAGTAAGCATCACCGCGAATGATCTCTCTGTCGCCCGCCCCCATAATTCCCACAGGGAGCATCCCAGCCGCCACCACCAACTCCTTGGGAATGTACACCGGCATAAAGCCAACCACTTTTGCCTGGCGTTTGGCTTTCCACTGTCTTACATAATTAAAGTCGGTATCCTGGCAAAGTGTTTCATGCCGACTAATGATCTCTTCGCAGTCCATTTCTCACTTCTTCGTAAATCGTCTGTTTTGTAAGAGCGTCCAAACTCCCCTCACTTCCCAGAGCACCCCCTAGGAAAATATGAAAAATATCGTCAATCAGCTCTTGCTCCGAGCCATGTTTTTGAGCCGAGTACCACCCAAAAATCCAGTTCATCATTCCGAACAAAAGGTAGGTCCGTCGCTGCAAATCTTGCGACGAATGATTGTTTGCTCTTTGCAGAAGCTCCTCAACCAGCCTGACGCCAATACCTGCATATTTTGACTTAAGCATCTTAATTCTGCGCCCTCGCACAGAATCCAGCTCCTGGGTGCCTAACATCATGACATGCATCTCATCTCTGTGAGAGACGAAATAATGAATATGATTGCAAATGAATCTGTAGATTTTTTCTTCTGCACAACAACTTCTGGCGGCAATCAGCTCGGCGGATTCAATGAGCGTAGAAAATCCCTGGTGATTAACCAGATAGAGCAACTCTTCCTTGTTTTCAAAATAATGGTAGAGTCCTGCAAGGCTTCTTCCGGTTGTTTCTGCTAAATCACGAACGCTCGTACCATAATAGCCCTTCTCGGCCATTAGCTGGCACGACTTCTTGAGAATGTCTTCCAACCCTTCCTTCATGCATCCCTCCATTTTGGAGAACGTTTTTCTATGAAGGATTGAATTCCCTCAACCGCGTCCTCAGTGGCCATGAGTTGCTTAAGATAGAATTCTTCCAGTCGACCGATTACCTTTTTATAGTGTTCAATACGAGTCATTTGAATTGCATGATGCGCTAACCTTAATGAAGAAGCACTTTTAGGTAAAATCTCCTTTTGCAAATACTCAAGACAATCGGATTCCAATGAGCCAGGCTTTGAAACGGAATGGATCAAACCATGTCGAAAAAGTTCGTCCGCTCCCACTTTCGTTCCCGTAAGAATCATTCGATGAACCAGTGCCATTGGAAAAGAACCAGGCAACAGAGCTGCTGCAACCGGAGGAAAAACTCCGATCTGGATTTCAGGAACCGCAAATTTTGCAGTCTCGTCAGCAAACACAAAACTGCACGCAATCGCCAGCTCAAACCCCCCGCCCAAACATAATCCAGACACTTTGGCAAAAGTCGGCACGGGGCTTTCCAAAATGAGTCCGATTAACCGATGAAAAGCAGGGAGCATTTCGTTCACTTTTCCAGGCAGATGCTCTTCAACAGAAGCTCCAAAGCTGAAATGCTGACCCTGTGCTGCAATGACCAAGGCTTTCAGAGTGCGCACCTTCACGGCTTGCGCCAAGGCCTTTTCCAGCTCGTCCATCATCTGTTTTGTCAGGATGTTGGCAGGCGGGACATTGAGCCGCAATTCTATGACCTGGTTACTCCATTTTTCTTCAACTGAAATTGTTTTGTACATAACAACCTACGCTTTAGGTCACAAGCCCTTAGGCATGATTTCTCTTACAAGCTCATCGGTCCAGGGGGTTGCTTTGGCCAACGCCCTTCTCAGTTTAATGAAATCGACTTCTCGCCCTGCTTTGCCGCCTTCATTGAATGCACGAAAACCTGCTTTTGCCTCGGTCATCATATTCAGAGCAAGCCACGAACGATTGGTCTCACAGTTTTGCTGCCAGTGCTCCAGCTTTTTCTTGCGTAGAGATTCCAATGTCTTCGCCAGACAGTCTGGCATCGTCATGCACAGCGAGCTGGCGAGCTGTTCCACCTCGCGATCCAGGAGAGCAAAATCTACCGTGCAATCGGCAGCAATCTTTTTTGCTTCATCAAACTCCGGTCCCTTTTTGAACACTCCGTAACAAGGGTTACCCCATTCATCGCACTCTGTTCGTTTGACGAAAGGACTTGGAATAAATGAGCCATTTTTTGCTTTTAGAACCGGGGCGATTTTATTGATAAGTCCAAACCGGACTGCCTGATAGGCAGACCAATGTTCACACAGGGTACACGATTCAATGGCTCTCGCGATGCCGACATATAAATGTAAGAAATCAGTCGATCCCCCGTCGGGAGCAGAGCCATGCTTAGGCCCAGCCTGTCCAAAACGGGCTGTGTCAGCGGCAATGGAAAAATCGCACGCCATCCCGATTTCCTGACCACCCCCAATGCGCATTCCATTCACTCGATTAATCACCGGCTTATCGCAAGTCAAAATGGTCGTTACCATATCGTTAAAGAGACGCATGTACTGCTTGTACTCGCCGGGATTTCCCGAATAATATTCCGCGTATTCTTTTGTATTTCCCCCCGTGCAGAACGCTCTGTCTCCCATGCCTGAGAAAATAACACTCACCGCAGCCCTGTCATTAGACGCTTCACGAAACGCCAGAATAACTTCCCGCACGGCTTCCGTCGTATACGAATTGAGCTGGGCCGGATTATTTAAAAAGACCCAAACATTGAACAAACCGTCTATCGCGTTTCCCTTTGGATCTTTTACCGGCCTTCTCTCGACGATTATTTCCTTATAGGAATACTGCTTAATTAAATTATGCTCTTTCATGATTTCCTCGTTACGCTAAACCGGGCACAAGAATTGCCCTTTTTTGAAGCTTATGGTTTCTTGCGTCTGAGACCACTTGCTCTATTTTCTCAAGGGGAAATTCCTGAATGTTATCCGCCAGGTTGATTTTCCCTGAAATCACTTGCGTGACCACATCACTATAATAT
>JACQOU010000447.1 GCA_016207775.1 Deltaproteobacteria bacterium | reverse complement strand
TCTTTTTTCTCTTTTTCCAATCACGACGTGACTGCCTTTCTGTCTGAGCGTAATCCACCTGGCCTTTAAGTATAATTTCAACATTTCTTGGCCACTTAAAGGCATGATTCATTTTACCAATTATAATTGGTATTACAAGATCAATGATACGAACGAGGAAAATGCTGCAAACTCCGGCGGTTCGGGGGGCTGCAAAACGATACCAATGCCTAGCAATCCATCGCTCTTTGAGTCGATATTACCTACACTCAGAGCAGTACGATGATCTCCCTCCTGCTCTCTTTCCAAGGCATATGTCCCCCTAGTTATGAGATTGATATGCCTAAAGTGTAAACGATGTGCCCAGAATGAAGTGTAAAGGATGTCCCCGGAATGTACCTTTTGGCTGGGGCGGCCCTACACTGGTCGAACCATTGGTTGTTGTGCAGGAGCGCGCGGCCATGTGGGCGAGAGCGAGAAAAAACTAGGGCAAGTTGGCAAGAACTCGGCCTAAGGGTGTTTTATTTTAGGGCATGCTCCCCATACACCCTTGCCTGCCAGAAAGGTTAGCGTAAGAATTTGTTTCATGAATCTATCCCTGAAAAGCTTGACGTTAATAGCACTGTTGTTCGTTGCGGCCAGTACGGCCATTAGCGGCGCTTCGTCACGTAGCCAACCGGTCTTCCACTACGGTCCCCGAGTATCAACATTGAGCGGAGTAGTCGACACGCGGGTTTATCCGGGACCATTGAACTATGAAAGTATAAGACGTGGAGATGAGGCTGAGACTATCTGGCTGGTGAAGCTCTCAAAGCCAATTATGGTGGCAGACGATGGCAAGTATAATGAGCAGGAAATCGGAGTGAACGAAATTCAGCTTGTTATTTATGATCCAAAACTTGAAAGAAGGCTTGAGAGACGGATAGGGAAGACTGCCATTCTAACAGGCACCCTGTTTCATGCTGAGACGGGCCATCATCATTTGCCCGTGTTACTGGAAATAGGAAGTCTTAGAATTTCTGATGAGTAATGATTGGAGTTTAGGATATGTTCATACGTGCTGTTCAAGGTAAGGGCCGTTCGGTGATCTATTTTTCATCGGATGGCAAGAGACTGATTCGTAGTGGAGGCTCCCCGGCTTGGCGAAACAATAATCCAGGTAACTTGCGTAAAGGCACTCGGTGGAAGGAGTGGGGCTCGATCGGCTTAGTGGGTGGATTCTGTGTATTTCCAGATTATGCTACTGGGAGAAATGCCAATAGATCGTTGTTGAAATCCACGTACTTGAATTTCACTCTTTACAGGCTACCTACCAGATATGCGCCCCGGAAGCACAAGAATCGCGTTGAACGATATCGAAGGCGGCTTCATGAATTCTCCGGATTTGATCTTAAGCGAGTCATACGCACTTTAACTGCCAAGGAAATTGAGATTCTTCTTGACGCGATTCAAAGGATCGAGGGTTACGAGGTAGGAAAAGAGGCTGCACTGGGGCCTGCAAAAAAGATTATTGACGTTAAACGTGATAGAAAAGGGCGAATAGTAGCCTATTTTGTCGAGGATTCTGGCTGGCTTTCACCCGTTGATACTGTCAAAGGCATTCTGTCCGGTGATATCGATGGGGTAGTAGCCCATAGAGGCGAAAGGTGTTTACGTGCGGACGAGACCGGATGGTCGGGCTGATAATAATATTGATGTTAGAGGTAGGGCAAAATGACCACGGTAAATTATCAGGAGGCTAAGTGGTACGAGTCGAGAGAAATCCCCCGTCTTCTAAAAACTAAACAATCACAAGGACTTATTGCCAAGGGTTTTTCCTTACTGGTACCCACTTGCCCAAAATGGGAAAAAGGGTATAATTGTTATTAGGAGGGTTACGCTCTTGAAGAATGCTGCGACTAAGACGTTGAACATTGATGAACGTGGAAGGATCACGCTTCCAAAGGAATTGCGTGAAGGAGTAGACGTGTTTTCTGTGGAAAAGGAGAGGGACGGTTCGCTGAGGCTTGTCCCGCAGAAATCGGTGTCAGTTCAAGAGGCACAGATTCTCGCCGACTTAAGGCAGTCAGTTGAACAATTCAAGGCGGGCAGGACAAAACCCATGCCTAAGGAATGGCTTAAGTAGTGTCTGCATATTCTCTATCCGTTACTGCAAAGGCCGAATCGCAGATCGCGACGATCATGAATGACCCGGCAAAAGCAGGTCTTCAGAAACAGCTTAAGAAGGCATTCCGTCTGCTCATACAGAACCCAAAGCATCCTAGCCTAAGCTCACACCTGCTGAAAGGCGCGGAAAGCGCTTACGGAGTCAAGGTTTGGACTTCCTATGTTCAAAACAGGACACCGCAGGCTCACCGGATATTGTGGACCTTCGGCGAGAAACGATTGGAAATTGTTATCTTGGCTGTGATCCCACATTACTAGATTACTGGGTTCGAGAACTTAAGGTTTTGAGCTGGGGCGGCCCTACACTCTGGTCGAACCATTGGTTGTGGTGCGGGAGCGCGCGGCCATGTGGGCGAGAGGACGGAATAGTTAGGGCAAGTTGGCAAGAATTCGGACCTGACGTAAGGTGGTGGTTCGGGGTAGTGGTGTGCTCCACAATCCCTCGCAGAATACAGACCTACATGCAATGGACGTATTCGGCACGTGTTCACACTTTAATGATGTTACCTCCCCGTTGGATCAGTCCTTGCAATTCCAGTACGATCAAGAAGATGAGGATTTCGAGCACATTAGCACTACGACAGGCCATGAATTATTTGTTTCTTCTATTTTTGATTATTTTTGAATCGCAACTCGCCTTTGGAGGAGTTGAAAACAGTCGCTTTCTCATTCGGCCAGGAAGTCCAAGAGCCGACGTTACCCTTTGCGTAAATGCACTTATTGAGGTTGCACACGAGGTGAGCCCGGATGCTACCGGGGTTGTTGTAGGACATGCTAAACAAATCGAGAGTCTTCTTAGAAAAGCCCATGCCACTGAGGACCAGATTCGGGAATTCATGACGTGGATCAACCCGCTCATCGATAATCCGTCGCCAGAGGTCTTGGTCGACCTGGCCGTAAACCAACTGAGAAGAGCCCCTGAGGAATCCGGTTTGTTTGTCGGCGTACTCAAAGGAGACTGCCACGTTGGAGGAGTAAAGAACGGCGCGGTCTATGTATCTAATTCGCGAACTAATTACGTCGTGTTTGAACGTAACCATCGTCCGACTCCCTTGCAAGAGAGGAGGGTTCCAGACAATCTGGGTCCCCATGGGTTGGACGTTAATTACCATGCTGTATTGGTGTCTTTGCCACCGACTGGGTTGGACGGCCTCAAAAAGTCTGATGCGTTCACTCTATTCAAAGGCAACCAGACTCCAAAGGCACGCCCAGGCCTTGGGTGGCATTCCCTTGCGGGTCAAGATCCACTATCAGAACCTTTTTGTTTAGTAGAGCCAGGGCCTAGGAAAGGACTTTAAATCGGCAGAAAGTTCACACGGGTAACAGGCACCCTACATTAAAAC
>JACQOU010000446.1 GCA_016207775.1 Deltaproteobacteria bacterium | reverse complement strand
TTAACGATTTTTCTTTTTTTAAATTTTCACAATTTTCTATGCGCCTTTATTTACTCCTAATTTACGATCTCAAAATCAGAAGCATGTCCGCGTGCCAAATGCGTTGGCATACTCTTGGCATCTTTCGAAAAGCATACGACCCTGCGCATATTCCATAACCCAGGAACTGCTTTCGGAGGCCCTATGACCAATAGTAAACTTTGCGCAGGTGTATTCTTAACCCTTGCCTGGCTATCTCTTTCTGGTTGTGACAAGCTACAACAGTCACGGTATTTGGCTGAGGAGCGCTTTGCTCGCGTTGCAGCGGCGGCTGCAAAACCCGGAAATTTTGATCTGACTAAACCAAGGGGCGTTAATGTTGGTTCAAACTTTCTTGTCCAGTGGTCAGCCGCAGCCAGGGCTACTCGGTATGATTTAAAAATCGCAGACAGCGCAAAGTGTAAGAATTTTTATTTTGTCAAACTTGATTTGCCGGTCACTTCGGTCACGCTGGATTTCGATTCACTCGATTTGAATGATGGTAACTATTTTTTGTGCGTTTATGCGAAGAACTCTACGGGTACAACAGCAGCACAAAACAACGGGAAAAAAGTTACTGTTGATAGTATCCCGCCGGGCAGTTTTGCGATTAATTCTATAAACTCTCCAACAAATGACAGCACACCCTATGTTAGCTGGGGCGTTTCAGCCGGTGCAAGCTCTTATCATCTCAAGGTAAGCCAAAATGCAGACTGCAGCTCGCCCAATGTTGTTGATGTTCCAAATTCGAGTGTGCGTTTCTATCAGGTTAATCTTATCCTTTCGGACGCCATCTATTATATATGTGTTACCGCTAAAGATCTGGCTGGCAATCAAACGGTTGCATCAAATAATATCTTAACTTTTGAGGTCGACACGGCAGCCCCCACCGCTGTGATTAACGGGCAGCCAACCAATCCATCAGCCGCAACGGCTCTTAATGTGACAATTAATGGCGTTGGAGTTGCCAAATATAAATATGTTTTACGCAATGCCACCAACTGCGACAATGCCACTTATTCTGCTGATCGCGACGTATCCTTGGCCATTACCGATGCCATTGGAGATGATGGGAATAAGACCCTTTGCGTGAAAGGTATTGACCAGGCTGGTAACATTCAAAGTTCTCCTTCATCTTATTCTTGGCAGAAAAATACGGCCCCGCCAACTATCACTCTTGCAGGAGTGCCAAGTGGAGCAAACCGCGATACCGATCTGAATGTCAGCATTACTGGCGATGGGTCGGTGGTGGAGTATGGCTTTGCTCTGCTCAATGCAGCTGATTGTTCTTCAGCAAGTTACTCAAATTGGACTGCTGTCGCTACTCCTATCACAGGCGCCATTGGCAGTGATGGGTTTAAGCGTCTTTGCGTACAAGGCCGTAATGGTTTTGGGACCATAGGATATACGACGGTCAGTTGGACGAAAGACACCGTTGCACCGAGTGGTTTTTCAATTGCCGCTATGACCTCACCAACTAGAAACAATATGCCCACTTTTAGTTGGAGCGCCCCAACGGAGGCTGGGGCTATGAAGTACCATTTGAAAGTGGATACCAGACAAGATTGTGGTTCTTCTGTTGCTGCAGTCGATATAATCGATCGGATACAGACCTCCTATCAACCGACGGGTCCTGTTCCTGATGGAAACTACTTTGTCTGTGTTAGTGCCAAGGATGGTGCGGGAAATGAAGGTGTTGCATCCAATAACGCTCTTCCCTTGTCCATTGATACGGCAGCTCCAACGGCGCAATTGAATGGTCAACCCACTGGCCAGTCCAAAGCGACTGCTCTCAACGTGACGGTAAGCGGAGCCGATGTGGCTCAATATAAGTACGTTCTTAGAAGTGCTTCTAATTGCAGTGGTGCGACTTATTCTTCAGCTGTTTCTGTTTCCCAACCTATCACAGATGCGATTAGCGGATCGGACGGGGACAGAATACTATGTGTAAAAGGTATCGACCTTGCAGGAAACGAGCAGAGTTCGCCCGCAACAGCTTCCTGGACTAAAGATACTAGTGCACCCGTTGTAAATCTTGGAGGCGTTCCTTCGGCTCAATCAAACGGCACTCAACTTGACGTTTCAATCACAGGGGATGCCAGTGTCACTGAGTATCAGTTTGCACTTCTTGATAATGCCACTGGTTGCTCGTCGGCCTCATACGGAGCGTGGACTGCAGTTGCCACTCACATCACAGCATCCACAGGTTTGGATGGCTCCAAGCGCCTGTGCGTAAAGGGTCGCGATTTGGCTGGAAATGAGGCTGTAACGGCGGCCAGTTGGGTGAAAGATACCGTGGCACCAGTGGCGTTTTCAATTACTTCAGCGGCTTTGACGGCTGATACTACGCCTGACGTCTCTTGGTCTTCTTCATCGGATTTGGTATCCGGCGTGACTTATGATCTGAAAGTTGATGATCAGCAAGGATGTCCATCTCCGCTTCAAACTCACCCAGGGTTGTCAGTAACAACAAAAACTTTAAATACTTTAGCTGCTGGAAGTTATTTCATCTGCCTTGTTGCGAAGGATGCTGCTGAAAACGAGCAACATGCCTCTAATAATCCGTATTCACTCGCTATTGATACGACACCTCCTAATGCGCCTACCATTACAGAAATCAGTGGCCCGGTTCGTTCGCCAACTACTATCATATGGTCAAGTGCGACAGGCGCTACAAAATATGACTTTAAGCTTGCTTCCAATGCGGCTTGCACCAACTTTATTGCAGGACAATCACAGTTAGACCTAACTGCCCCGAGTGCTACTGTTTCAGTTGCAGATGGCACCTACCGAATTTGCGTCTTTGCAAAAGACGATTTAAATCGCTCGACCGCTGCCAGTAATAACGGATTTCCTCTTGAATTTGACAGCACGGCTCCTGCGGCTTTTTCAATCAGTGCCGTTGCTTCACCAAACCCGAGTAAGCAACCAACTATCAGTTGGGGGACTTCTACGGGAGCTTCTAGGTACCATTTGAAAGTCGCTAACAATTCTGCCTGCAACCCAGCGGAGGCAGACCATGACAATTTAACGGGTTCTCCCAAGCAGTTGACTGCAGATCTCGCCGATGGCACCCATTATGTCTGTTTGAGCGCGCGCGACAATGCGGGAAACGAAACGGTAGCTTCCAATAGTGGCAGCTTAAGTTTTGAGGTTGATACGGCAGCTCCTACGGCCGTGCTGAATGGTCAACCGAATGGGCAATCCAACGCGACCGCACTCAATATCACAGTAAGCGGAGTCGGTGTGGCTCAATATAAATACGCTTTGAGGAGTGCTTCCAATTGCAGTGGTGCGACTTATTCTTCGGTTGTATCTGTTTCCCAAGCAATTACAGATGCGATTAGCGGATCGGACGGGGCCAGAATACTGTGCGTAAAAGGCATCGACCTTGCAGGAAACGAGCAGAGTTCACCCACAACGGCTTCGTGGACTAAGGACACGACTGTACCAGCGGTTAGTCTCAACAACAAACCAGGCAATCCTTCGCCAGATGCCAATCTGAATGTCACGGTGGCAAATGGGTCGGGGACTTCCGATCTAGCTGAGTATAGCTATGTGCTTGCAAACGGCAGCGTAAGCTGCAATGGCCTTACTTTTTCTGCTCGCAGAGCAATTAGCGTGGTCATCAATGATTCCATTGGCGCAGATGGAGCAAAAACTTTATGTGTAAAAGGATATGACAGCGCTGGTAATGAAGGTTCTGCTTCCCATCAATGGACAAAGAATGCAGCTCAGCCGGGAGAATTTAGTATCAGCAGCTTCACTTCACCCACCAATATTAAGCGGCCAATTTTCAATTGGGGTGCTTCTAGCGGAGCAGCCAGCTATCGCCTCAAATTGGGTACGAATCAAGATTGCAGCTCTGTATACCTGGATGTACCAAACTTAACCGGCAATTCCTATACTTTTAGCTCAGATGTAGCAGATGGTTCCTACTTCGTTTGTATGAACTCTGTGAGTAGCGCTGGGGTTATTCGGCAGGCGAGCAATAATGGTTTGTCTTTGGCTGTGGATACAACGGCACCCAGTTCAGTGACGTTATCGAACACGCCTGCTCCAAATTCCAATCTGCCAAACTTAAACGTTACTGTTAGCGGTGCAAGTGATGTGATCGCATACAAATATGGAATTAATACGGGAGTCAGCTGCAATGGGGCTGTCTATTCAAGCCCGGAAGCTATTGTAGTACCTATTACAGCAAGTACGGCACCCGACGGTAACAAACGCCTTTGCGTTAAAGCTATCGATAATGCTGGCAACGAACAAGTAAGTCCAACCGCGTTTCCATGGGTACAAGATAGCACCGCTCCCACAGTCACACTGGACGGTTATCCTCCGCCCGGGGTAAATCAAAATACGAGCTTGTCTGTGATAGTCAGCGGTAATGCCGATCTGTATCAGTATCACTACGCTTTAGTCGATGGCTCAAGCTGCGTTGGGGCAGTTTACTCTGCCTATGTTTCACCCAACCAGGTTCTCAACGCGAACATCGGAGCGGATGGTCCCAAAACACTTTGTGTGCAAGGCAAAGACTTAGCACAAAACGTGACTGAGGTTTCAAAAAGCTGGACTAAGGATACCACTCCTCCATCGGCATTCTCCATTAACACGGTCATTACTCCTTCTAACACCACAAACCCAACTATCAGCTGGACCCAGTCCATTGGCGCTAATAAGTACCATCTCCAGATAGCAACCGACGGTGGCTGCAATTCCTTTGTAAAGAGTTATTTTGATGTGCCGGAAACGTTCAAAACAATAGACCCGTTAGGCCAGGGAACCTACTATGTTTGCATGAGGGCATTTGATGAAGCAGGTAACGGCATTGATGCGTCCAACAAGGGCCTAGCTTTTGAAATTGATACCACTCCTCCTGGCAACTTCAATGTGACAGGCCCGGCAACCTTGGTGGGCCGTGATTTTGCGGTTGCGTGGAGTGCCTCAAGCGGCGCAGCCAGTTACAAAGTAAGAGTGAGTAGCAATGCGAACTGTTCGTCGCCTGTCATCGATGTCAATGTTGCAGCTCCAAGCCAAAGCTCGATACAAACGCTTTCGACAGATGGTTCTTATTTTGCGTGCGTTACGGCGTACGATGCTGCTGGAAACCCCAAGAATGCTAATGGAACAGCTAGTTTTACCGTCGATGGAACTCCTCCCTCTAGCTTTAGTATCACAGCTCCCTCAGGTACTATTTTGGATGATACTCCGGAGGTTACCTGGACTGCTGCAACCGACGCGAATGGTGTGGGCCAATATATAATCAGTATTGCGCTAAGTTCCAACTGCAACCCCATAAAGACTTACAACGGCTTAACGGGAACTTCCAAAATTCTGGATGTACTTCCGAATGGAACTTACTACCTTTGCATGCACGCTTACGATCCTCTGTACAATTTCACAGCTGCATCCAATAACGGCAATATCTCCTTCACTGTGGATGTTGTAAAAGCTCCGGTTGATGCAATCGTGGCAACATGGAATCCTATCGACAAAGCTTCAGATATTAGCCTTTCAAATGGCGATCTGAACGCAACCAGCTCATCGATAGCAGATAACGTGCGAGCCACGATAGGAAAGAACTCGGGAAAATGGTATTTTGAGGTCAAATTGAATTCCGTCGGTGGCAGTGGTCACACCTACGGGGTAGGGGTTTCACCCAGTGGCACGGTCAAGACGGATGTGTATCTGGGCCGGGACATTAAGGGTTGCGGCTACCGACGAGATGGAAAAGTCTATTGCAATAAAAAACGATCCGTTGTTAAGGACAACGCTTCCTACGGAGCGGGCGATATTATCGGCGTTGCAGTGGATATGGATTCAAGCAAAATCTATTTCAGTAAAAATGGCGTTTGGCAAAACTGCGATCCTCAACAAGGCTCAGGCGGATTAAAAATGGACGCTGGAGCACAGTATCCGGATGTTGAAGTTTCGAGCGGCGGAACGTTTACAGCAAACTTCGGTGGATCGGGGCTCACATATCCGGTACCCACTGGGTTTGCTCCCGGCTGGTTTGACCAACAAGCCCCAGCCGGTGAAACGGTTGCAATGTGGAATGCAAATGACAAAGACGCTATTATTACCGTAAGTGATAACGGTACCACTATACACAACACGACCACTTCCGCTGATGCCATTGGCATCATTCGGGCAACTCAAAGCAAGAGCAGTGGAAAGTGGTATTGGGAAATTAGAGTGGTTCTCAACCCTGGACCTCATGACAGCTACATCGGTGCTGCGACGGCAGAACTCGGGTGGGGCGATATCCTAGGTATTGGTGACCTAGGCTGCGGGATGGCTTCGAGTATTTATTGCCATGGAGCTCCCATGCCAAACAGTGGCTGGGGCTATGGGGTCGACGACGTGATTGGTATAGCTATGGATGTGGATAACCAAATTATGTATTACCGGAAAAATAACGTTTGGCTCAATGGCGATCCTAGTACGGGAACGGACGGTTACTATATGGGTGACGGCTCATCAACGCCAGCTTATTTCCCAGCTGCCTCACTTCATGAGGGCTGGAAGCTCAAAGCCAACTTTGGCCAAAGCCGGTTTTATGGCATGGTACCTAACGGGTACAACCCGGGAGTTTACGAGTAAGATAGCTACGAATGAATCTCTTGCTGGCTGATTGATTCATGATGGATCCCCTATGAGCTTTAGAATGGAAGCGCATTCTCGGAGGTTTGAATAGAGCTTATCTTCACCGTGCTCAATAGCATGGCAGAAGTGACGCCATTCCTCACTCCAGCTATTGTCTGCGAATGTTTCGGGCACGAGACAGTGTTCCGTTGGTTTACCGCCTTTTGGATTGCGACGAAAGAGCACCAGCTTTTCACCGCCGTAATTTTGATTTCCAAGCCCATCCCAAACCAACAAACTATTCGAAGTGGCCCATTCGATACGGAAAAGATTCTTCCATTGGGTGACACTGCAGTGAAGCTGAATTCTTGCCCCTGATTGGCTTCTCAATTGCAAAAAACCGTTATCTTCCTCGGTGCTCTTGTAAAAGGCGTTTTGACGGTCGCAGCTTACTAACTCCAAAGGCTCGCCGCAACCCCATTGCACGAGATCCAAAAGATGGACCCCTTGGTCGATCATTTCCCCGCCACCCGATAATTGGCGATTGAATCTCCATTCTTTTTCATAGCCCGGTCGCCCACCGTGTCCGTAAGCTGCCCGAACCCAGAGCGTCTTGCCGTGTTCTTCAGATTGCAATTCGGAAAATAGTCGTAAGGCGGCAGGATGAAATCGATGGTTATAACCAATTTTGCAAATGGGTTTCTTGGCACAGTCTTTTCTGATTTTTTCCAGCGCTTCTGCCTGGGCTGCCGTGGTGGCTCCCGGCTTCTCCAGCAGAGTGTGTTTCCCCTCTTGCAGTGCGACCTTGCCATACTCGTAAAGGTAACGATTGGGAGTGGCGACGATAACTGCATTCACTTCTTCATCACAAAGGATGGTTTCTGCGCTACCAGCCACCCGACCGCCAAATTGGTCTGCCAGTGCTTGCGCCCGTTCTTTGATGGGATCAAAAAGTAAGCAAGGTACTCCCAGTTCTGTTTCTTTGAGGGCGAGCAACCGTTTTACCGCAATGGCGCCACAGCCGATCAACCCCACGCGAATTGTCGGTTTTTGTTTCATTCTTCAAGTTGCCTCAATAGCATTTCGTCTACACGCCTGAGCGTCCAAAAGCCACTTTCCGATGCATGTTCTTCATTCTCATAATCATCCCAAATGGCGCTAATCAGTTTCCCAGAAAGATGACTGGGTTGGTTTTTTAAAAGCCAAAGCACAAGCTTGGCCGTCTTTTTGGGATCTTGCCCACCCTCCGACAGCACTTTTTTTGCCATTGCGTGCTCGGACCCGATTGCCTCTTTTGCAAAGCCTGCAATTTTTTCCATCATCGGAGTTTTCAAAGCGCCAGGAGAAATAGCGTAAAAGCGAAGTTGCGGATATTCCAAAGCCAGATTCTCTGTCATCCGTACCAAAGCACATTTAGCCGTCGAGTAGGCGCTAAAGAAAGGCCGGGGGCCAGTGGCACCTCCTCCAGAAAGATTGATAAATGTCCCGTTCTCACGCGATAGGAAATGGGGAAGTAGTTTTTGGCAAAGGAATACGGGGGCCAGGAAGTTAGTATGAATGGCCTTTTCAAAATCATGAGAGTGGATTTCATGCAGTCGTCCGCCGGGCCCTGTCACGGCTGCATTATTGATTAGGCAATTCACTTGGCCAAAATGCCGGATAGTCTTTTCGATCCAGAGGCTGCAACTGTCCAATGAGTCAATATCACCAGAAAATAAGAATGCGTTAGGAAACAGACTTGAAACGTTCGGGACGGATTGCTGATTGCGAACTAATACTGAAACCGAATACCCCTCCTGAATAAGAGAGCCGATGAGGGTTTCAGCAAGTCCCCGATATCCCGAGATCATGACTACGGATCTCGGCTTCTTTTTCCATTCTGTCATGGCGTGTGCGTCCGTCAGCAAAGTTGACTAGAATTTTTGAACCTTCCATATCAAACCGATACCGAAGTTCGCGAAGTCCTTCTGCCAACATCGCCCGCCGCAGCTGACGATGTCGATTGTTCGTGTAAAAAACAAAGAAGCCCCCTCCGCCGGCGCCTGTAATTTTTCCACCCAATGCTCCATTTTCTTTCGCAACTTTATAGAGGTGATGATGGTGGGAATTGGCAATCTGGGAGGAGAGAGTCTTTTTCACTTCCCAATGCTCATCCATCAACAATCCAAATCTATCGATATTCCCACCTTCTATGGCTTCAATAATTTCATATCCCAGTTCTTTGATTCGATGCAGACTCTCGGTTACTTCTTTAACATTCTTTTGTACGGAAGCATCCTGCTCGCTTAAAATTGCGTCTGCCTGTCGGGAAGTGCCAGTGTAAAAAACAAGCGTATTGCGGTTGAGTTCGTCAAGCACTGACGTATCGACACGAGCTTGTTTCACTCGAACCAATCCATCCGGAGCAATTTCCAGGATGGGCAATCCGCCGTAAGCAGCCACATATTGGTCCTGCTTTCCAATAGGCTTTCCTAAAATATTGATTTCTAAATGGCAGGCCGTTTCGGCAATTTCTTTGACAGAACGATAATCACGTTTAAGCGCATAAAGCGCTGTGAGCAAACCGACCACGTAACAACTGGAAGAGCCAAGCCCCGTACCTGCCGGTATGTCGGCCATTGAGATAATTTCAATGGCGTTTGGGAACCCCAAATGCTGAAGCACTGTGCGTGCCAGCTCATGTTGAAGCTTGGAAGTTTGAGCCACCGTTTCGGATGCTGAGTACTTTACCCGCACAAGGTCGTCGACAATCGGTCGGTTAACCGCAATGTACATATACTTATCCAACGCTGCCGAAAAAATCAGACCACCGAATTTCGAATAATAGGATGGTAAGT
>JACQOU010000443.1 GCA_016207775.1 Deltaproteobacteria bacterium | reverse complement strand
GGACGGAAGGGTGCGGGAGGCCCGGAGTTTTTATAGACCGGGGATTCTTAAATTATAAGTATTGTTAGCATTCACGAGATATTGACGGTTGTCTTCTCGGCCGACGTTGGTGTACTCGGAAAGATAATCCGAACCGTATTTACCGCCGGCATGAGCCACGCCGACCAATCCATTGGCGGTAAACATTGGCCCGCCGGAATCGCCGAAGCATGAACCGGCACGATTTTCGGCTCCGATAATGGCACGGGATGAACGCTGATCGCTTTGAGGAGTGAGTAAATCAATATATTCACTGACTCTCCAAACTTGGTTTGTACCCGTCCTTTTAACGCCTGAACCAGTGCGAGTTTCAAGGTTGTTGCACCCAAAGCCGACCAACCGCACTTCGTCTCCAGCGCCCACTCCATCCGCAATTCGCATAATCTGTCCTGCCTGTTCGGATGCAACATCCTGATCCAGAATGAGAATGGAAAGATCATTAGGATTGTCGACTTCCATGCTGGCTACGAGGCTGACTTTTTGGGAGGTTGAAAATGTTCCGAACGATGCCCGGATTGTATAGCGGCCGTCTTCGGTGGCGCAGTGGCCAGCAGTTAAGACGGCTCGAGGGCTAATAAAGGTACCGGAACATAGCCCGCGGCCTTCCGGGAGAATAACTTTTACGACTGCCGGGTATTGGCTATTATCGACAGCGCTGCTAGCGATACCGCTCGGTTCACGAAGTCCTGCTTTATCAGAATCCTCGTAGCTACCGCAGCCGGCTAGCAAGATTATTGTAATGATTACCCCGAGACAGACTTTTCCATTAACGTACAACACGACGGCCTTCCTCGTCTTAAAGGTTTGTTTTTCCCTAAATTTATCTTTGTGGTTTCCCCAACCGCCACTAGGTGTTGCAAGGTGTGGGCCCTAGATGCGAGTGATTTGGTAAGTGAGCGGACCGAGAAGAAAAATGTCTATTTTTGTGCAAAGCTTTGACAATCGTCCTCATGCTGCACACGCGAGTAACTTTTTTACAACAGTTGCTTCACAATTTTGGAACCTGTTCTTTTACAGCTATTTAAGCCGCATAATCGTTCGACACCCCAGTTGCTTGCGTAAGGCTAAGTTCGTTAACTACAGGGATTTTCGAAAATTTAAGCAATTGTGAAGGCGGTGAATGTCAACCCATTGTGCGTTTTTCATAATTTTTCTGAATAGGTACATCCTTCCTTTTCAGGAGGGGACCTGTGAGCAAAGCTCACGGGGCGGAGGCCTCTTCTGAAAAGGGGAAGGATGGTCCTATTCAGAAGCCATTCCGCTTTGTTGTATTGCGTCAAATTGTGTGGTACGGGTTCATAAAATTTCCGGAGCTGAAAAAGCAGCGGGCTGCATGTTATGTGTCCATCGACCGGGGACTTTATAAGAGAAAAGGCACAGGTCCACGAAATTAATCGATTCAAAAAAATGATTCTTCTTGTTTTTTTGTGGACGGGGCATGTTCTCTGTGCGCCATCGATAACCCATACGTACCACCTGAGCAGTTACACAATCCACACAGAAATAGCGAAGGATGGGAACACAATCAACATTCGATATTCACCTTACGAGAAATATAAATTTCACGCGTGGGAACATTCTAGGACAGAGCAAGCAAGTCATGCTCTGGGGCCGCGCCCTTACTGGGATAAGCCCTTAAAGGAGATTCTGCCTGAGTGGAAGGCGGCTCCCGATTTAACGGGAGAAGTCTTCTCAATTTCACTGTCAGCAGAAAGCGAAAAAGGCTGGCATCGTCTCAGTTTAGCGGATGATATTGTGTTAGCTTTTCTTTTTTATCATGACCTTTTTGATTTCGTAAAAGGTAATCTGGATAAGCTCAAGATGCTTGTTCAACAGCTTGAATCTGAAATCGGCAAGCCCATCGCATATTTTCAATATTCGGATGCCAGTGCTCGAAAGAAAGATCAGTATATTCTTTTGCAGGCGGTAAAGGTTCTTGAAGACAAATCATCCTATTTCGACAGAAAGAAATTTGAGCCATGGGTAAAAGACTTGCAATCCCTGAACCGAATCCCAGCCAGTATTACTAAGCTTTCAACCAGCTCCACAGCCATCAAAGAACACGCCTTACTCGTGGTTCATGGCAACTATCGGTACGATGCCAAAGGATTAGCAAAAAATGGAATCGATCAATATGTCAGTCTGTTTAAGAATCAGCGGCGGCCTGTCATCTTTCTTATGGATTATGCCGAGGACAGTGATCTGTTCTGGTATACGCAGGATCGAAATCCCAGCTTTGCTGTTTTTTCTGCCGGTGGCGAGCACAATTTGCGGCTAGAGACTAATGAGCTAACAATCGTTGGAGGTTTTTTTGGAGACTACGATACCCATCATGGATGCCATTTCGCTGCTTTGGTAGATGCCATTTCCAGAAGGTTTTTGTACTCTCAGCAAACTCTAAAAATACATTTTCCCGTTTCTGCTGTTTTCCCTTATGAAGAAGAACTGGCTCTTTTTAAGAATTTCCTGGGAGGCCTCATTTCAGACGAAGAATTTATCAAGAGCGTTCACGACCAACTGTTTTTCTCTGAGGATAGCGCCTATCTCGGTACCTCCAATGGCATCAGTGGCACTCTTTCAACGGATGATTACAGGTTTGAGTACTTTGTGGGTGAGAAAAATATCTTTAGCTACGGGACGGGAAAGCGAGTTGTCGAATTTCGATTTTCCAAATAAGCAGAACGCAGCCACAATAGGCTTGTTGCTATGTTTTTCTTTTGCTTCCTTGCATGCAGGGAGCATTGCGTCTCGGATGAATCTTGTATCACCTCTGTTGGGTTCCATCGGCATAATAACCGGCAGTGACAAGACGAGTAGGCCTTGTACCGGATCATTGATTGCGTCCAAATGGGTACTGACTGCAGGGCACTGTTGTTATGATGATAGAGGCTTGGAAAAGAAGGATATTTTATTTTTTCCTGGTCTAGTTACTCAGGAAATAAGGGATACAGAAACCTTTAGCATCAAACCCCAGTTTAAAAAGCTTGCTTTTTCAGCGGCGCGGATAGTTGCTCCACACAAGCAAGAGAATGAAATTACGGATGACAATGATTTTGCTTTAATTGAGTTGTCTAGACCCGTTGAGGCCAAAGCCCTTGCCCTTGAAACCAACCGAAATAGAATAGAACAGGTTTTTTTTAAGAATGTGCCACTTTTTTTGGTTGGATACCCACAGTCCAGCGAAGAAAGGGTCATCCAACTTGACCGGTTTTTTATTAACTTCTCAAGGCCTTTTAAGCATGGCTGCCGTCTTCCACGGAAGGAACCGGAGAAGCTTCCGAAGAATGTTTTTTCTTGTGTAAATACCTTCTTTGGCAACTCCGGAAGCCCCCTTTTGGCGCAAGTAGATGGGGATATCAAAGTTGTAGGCATCCATACTCGGGGAAGTGGGCACGACCATTTTGGGTGGGCAATCCCCGCAAGCGACATAGCGCACTGGTACCACTGGTACGGCCTTCCTTTGTGATCCAAAAGGTCGTGGTTACAAAGTGCAACCAGCACCTTTTGGATCACAAAGGAAGGCCGTACCATCCATTAAAGAAGGCCATACCATCCATTCAGTGTTTCGTGTAGATTTGTTAGGATAACAAAACGTCGAGGGATGCAACGTGGGCGCTATTCTTCTTGAGAATGTTACAAAAGAGTACCGCTTAGGTAATGTGGCAGTGCCTGCTTTGAGGGATGTCAGCCTGAGCATCGGCCAGGGGGAGTTTACGGTTGTGGCCGGGCCATCGGGAAGCGGAAAGACTACGCTACTTAACATCATTGGTTGTGTGGATACAGCGACCAGCGGAAAAGTAGTGATTGAAGATCGTGATATTTCGGAGCTGCAAGAAACGCAACTGACGGACCTGAGGCTCCGTAAAGTCGGTTTTATTTTTCAGGCCTTTAACCTGATCTCCGTGCTCAATGTTTATGACAATGTCGAATTCCCGCTGCTGCTTAGAAAAGATATTAGCAAGCAGGAACGTCGCGAAAGAGTGCTGACCTTCATCGAAAAGGTCGGCCTACATAACCACATTAAACACAGACCCAATGAGCTTTCGGGCGGGCAAAGGCAAAGGGTAGCTATTGCAAGAGCGTTGGTAACTAAGCCTGCCATCATTCTTGCCGACGAACCGACGGCAAATCTAGATTCGCAAACCGGCCAAACCATCATCGAGCTGATGAGAGCAGTAAATGAAAGTGAAAAGACGACATTTGTGTTCTCGACCCATGATCAAAACATCATCGGCCAAGCCCGGAGAACGATTAGGCTTCAGGATGGCCACATTATCCATTGAAATATGCTCATACTTAAAATCGCATTGCGGAATATTCTCGGGCACCGGCTAAAGACTCTGGTTACGGGTGCGATTATTGTTTTCGGTACGTTTCTGATTATCGTAGGCAATGCCTTTGTGGATGCTGTTTCTTCCGGGATGAAAAATAGCCTCATTAATAGCATAGTGGGTGACTTTCAGATTTATTCCGAAAGCGCAAAAGAGAAGTTGTCGATCTACGGTACCCTGGACGGAGCCATGCCAGATGTCGGCCACGTGAACAATTTTAAGAATATTCGCGATCAGCTGTTAAACCGAATCGATAACATCAAAGCCATTATTCCGATGGGGACCAATTTTTCAATTATCAATCCCGGCAACATACTGGACATCAAGTTGGAGCAATTGCGTTCCTTTTATAAGAAACAGACCGATGAATCAAAGTTGGGACCGTTGAAATCCCACGTGCGAACCATCGTCGAAGATATCAATCAAGCCTATAAACAAAATGTTGAGGGCGTTTTTTCGGTAGATACCGCATATGCTGATTTCAATATTTGGGGTGAGGCAGCACCAAAGAACTTATCAAAAGCCCTTTCTTTGGATTTTTGGCATAACTTTGATAGCCATCATGAAGAGCGCATTGAGTTCTTGGCCAACAAAATTGCCCCTCTTATTTTCGACGATACCATGTTGCCTCTGAGTTATCTGGGGACCGTCCCAGCTCTCTTTAGAGATTCTTTTTCCTTGTTCGAAGTGGTGAAAGGGAAAATGATTCCGGAGGGTAAGCGGGGCTATCTTTTTAACGATTTTCTGTTTGAGACAGTCAATAAACATCGAGTAGCCAAGCGCCTGGATGACATCAAAAAGCAAATTGAAAAAAATCATTATCGAATCAGTTCAGATAAATCGCTGGCAGAAAAAATCAAAGTCAATGTGGCGCAGGCGGCTGAGATTTATCATCAGCTCGACCCTGTTCAGACGGCTCAGTTGCTTCCGAAGCTAAGAAAAGGTACTGGCTCTAATAAAGCCACGATCAAAGAACTTTTGGAAGATTTT
>JACQOU010000435.1 GCA_016207775.1 Deltaproteobacteria bacterium | reverse complement strand
CAGCTGGGGCGAGCGCAGGGGCAGCCCAGGCTACGGACGCCGTTATGTTGCGGTGGGTTGGTCGTAGATCTACCTTTATGTAAACTGCATTGCCCGGAAAATAGGGCGTTTATGGCTCCTAGCCGTAAACGAACAGCCACACACGGATCCTAAAACCTAGAAATGCAAGGCCATGCCAGCTCACTTGCCCGTGAAATGATTGTTAAATTTAAGCTCGGCTGACCAGTTGCTATACAGGCAAAAGCCCAAAATTGTCTCCCAACGCAGTTGCTAAGAGTCTGAATGTATGAGAATAAGACCCTTTCTAACACTGGCTGTCAAATTGCATTCTATGAGGGGAATGTTTCTAAATATCCGAAAGTGTTTCTTATGGGGAAGTGGCGCGCTGGCTTTTCTATCGATTCCATCCCTTGGCAACATCGCAAAATGCGGTGACGAACTTGCTGCAATCAAGCTGACGCTGTCACGCGCAGATGAAGCGGTACCTCCTGCCATCATTTTTTCGGGCCGCAAACGAAGTCCCAGCGAAATTCCGGCAGGGGGCTCTATTCTGGCATTGGCAAAAGGAGATCGTCTCGACACCAGCACACTAAAGACTGGAAAATACATATACCTCATTATCAATCCAACCATGCAATCCGGTGGAGAAATTCTTTTGTGGGCAAGAGAGACGCCAGAAGAAATGGAAACCTTGGCTCGTTCAGGAAAACAGGTTCCCCAGCGCAATAATCTTGGTCACCTATCTCTTCTTGCAAAATTTTTTGATAAATACAAAATAAACGCTCCGCTGAGAAAACAAATGACGGTGGTCTATGGTGGGGAAGTTCACGTTCTCCATGATGGAATGGTAAAGGAAGTGAATCCTTTGATGGGTTCGTTTCCGATCCCCAGGCTCAATTTTGATGGCCACGGCTCGGTAAAACCAGTCCGCACAGCACTCACCGTGCTTTCAGAATTCGGATTGAATATCGAACCCGGCACCCAAAGAGAACCTCACAACAAACAGCGGCAAGCCACCCGACATGACGAAAAAATTGAGAAGATTCCGCTCCATTACGAAAATCTGTCCAACCCGCAAAGAAGACATGCCTATGACAGACTGGTGGAGATCCACGGCCGTCTAGCGCGTGAGTTTCCGGGCCCGGTTCCCGGCACAATCGACAGAAAATTTGATGCTTTTTTTGATGCGGTAGCGGGTCGAGAAAAAGCATTGGAAGGTCACCGTGAGAATGACTACTACTTTTTCCGCCAGGTATTTGATTGGTTTGAAGCGGACGGAGTGGACATGACAGTAGCGATCCTCCATGCAAGAGCGCTCGCCGGAGAAGACACTTTGAGAAGTCTTGATGAACGAGCTAACCAACTCATCCGTCTGTATAGGGAAACTCGTGAAGGGCGAGAACAATTGGCCGGCCTCTACAACAAACTGGCGGAAGAATTTCCCGACGAAACACCTGGCACGGTGGACATTGAAACATTCCGTAAATACGCTTTGGCGTTAAAACATTCTGATTCTCTTTCTCTGACCGGAAGCGAACACTCGGTGACCATTGGAATTGGTCGCCTCAGCAACACGCTGGATACAATGAATGAATTGGGTGTGGAAGCAGCAAGTTTTGATTCTCAGCCGTATTACCGGGAATTAGTGCAAAAGACGATAGCAGCAAAAAGGCAGACGGAAAGGCTTATTGCTGTCAATAATCGCTTGGCCACTCTTTTCCCCTCTTTGAACGGAGAAAAGGTAGACAGAGTTTCTTTCTTTAACAAAGGCCTTGCACAAGTGCACTCAGCAAACCGCTCGTTCTACGCGTACGGAAAATTACTTGCAAGAGTCACCGCACGACTCGACCGGCAGGAACCCGCTCAGGTAACCATCGAACTTTCCAAGCTGGCCGACGAATTACCATTGGAATGCTCCAGGGTCCCTGATGAAGTCATCGAAAATTTTGAATCTGTTCTGGACACTTTGGAAGCACAACGAACAAACGGCAACGGCAACGACCACTCCTCGTAAGGACCTTGACGTTGTTTTACCTATCCAGTTTTTCATCGATCGCAAGTTGGCGGACACCCTCGTGCATATCTAATCTTATTGACAAAGTGACCACCAGTAGTTACATTTTAAGCAGGAGTTTTTCTTATGAAAGCCGTAGGAATTAAGGTCCTTAAAGCAAAATTAAGTGAATATATACGAATGGTTAAATCTGGACAGACCGTTCTGGTTACTGAACACGATGAGGTGGTAGCAGAGATTCGCCCCGCTCACCATGAACCTGTTCCGATTTCTGATCTTGCAGAGGCCATGAAAATGCTTGCGGACAAAGGCGAAGCGACTCTAGCGAGTGGCTCTCTCGCTGAATGGAAGGGTTTTTCTACAAAACTTTCTGGCCTCGGCATTTCGTCCCGCGAACTTCTCGATGCCCTACGACAGGAGCGCTCTTGAACTCGGCATTTCTCGAAACCTCGATGCTTCTCAATGTTGTGTTTCATGAGGCGGGTTGTGAACAAAATGCCAAGGAACTCAAAGCCGCCGAGCGACTTGTGGCTTCCCGTCTTCTGCGAGTGGAAGCTGAACGGGCATTGCTGAGACTCGGAGCCAAGAAACCGGAGGCATTGGTCCCAATAGCGGAATTTAGAAACGAGCTGGATCGCTTCTTAGCCAGTATCAGTTTTTTTGAAATCACTCGAGACATCTGCGATTTGGCGGCAAGACTCGCTCCCAATGCTGAATTGCGCACTTTAGACGCCATCCACCTTGCCACATTTCTGAAAGCAAAGCAGTTCGAGCCGCGGTTAAAAATCTTGTCCTGCGACAAAAGAATCTTGGGTGCGCTGCAGGAGAAAGAATCGTGACAGAAACTATCTATCTAGTTTTTCATCGATCGCAAGTTGGCGGACACCCGCATGCATCCTCTCAAGCAGGCTGTGCATGGGGTTGGGACCTCCATCGTATTCAGTATTGAGTTTGATAAGCGAATAACGGTAAAGAGTTGATGTGTCAGAGGGCTGCAATTCTACCGATTGCGAACGTTTCAGAAATAGCTCAAACTGTTTTTTTTCGGCTTGGTAAGATTGTTTTTCTTTTGGCTCGCTTGAACTTTTGATTTTTTTCTCAGCCTCATATAAGTTACTTTTCCAAATTTCGCGGGTCTGTTGATGTGCAAGGGCAGAATCTGAATTGTATAGTGTTCGGATGGGAGTACAGACCTCTAGGTCTAATCGCATCAACGTTTGCCCGTTGCCCTGAGAATTCACATATAGTGCAGACCCGGTGTACTGATTTACTTTGCTGGGGTATTCATCATTTGCCCCCCCCGAAATGATGTTTATCTGCGGAAAAGCATCGATCACTTCAAGCATTTGTTCTTTTGAAAGAGAGGAAAGCAAGATAATGAGCCTTCCTGGCGCAACAGTGGAGAGCAAAGTTTTGAGCGCCTCCACCGGTGGACCGACTTTAATTTTCTTAAGGCGAGGAAAATCTTTTCGTGGTTTTCCAGAAAGCCCGAGCACAAGCAGCGGCACGCCCTGATGCTCGATCTTAAGATAGGGAGCAAAAAGCAATCGACCGTTCCGATCAAAAAGATTTGAGCTTACCAAAGGAACATCCCACTTGGCAGAATGCGCCTTCAGTCCATCGACACCGATAAACAGATCTTCTGCGGAAGGTGATAAGGCAGAAACCTTAAACTCTTTGAATGCCTCCATTATTGAACCAGCTTTATAAAGATAAAGAGTCTGCCTGCTCGAATGGAAGTTGGAGCCTTCGGGAACAAACGAAGTACCAGAAATAAGATACAAAGGCTCGCTGGATTTTCGTTCCTGCTCAAGAAAATTCCATTCGCGTGTTAGACCGCCCCAAGGGCTGAACGAGCAACCGCACGGCTCGGTATCTGAATAACGATTGACACTAAAAAGTTGTGTCAGTGGCTTGCGATACGGCAAAGGTGTTTGCCGGATGGAGGAACAAGCGGCAAGCCACAAGCCTAGCCCCAATGCGGCCATTGTTTTGAATTGCAAGTGTCGTTCTTTCTATTAGCGAGTAATGCCGAACGAGGTGTTTTTTTAAGTAAAGGAGCCCTTAACCATTTGCTCCCCGGAAACATTGTTCGAGCATGGTCTTTATTTCGTCATGCGGCATGCCATTTTTCAACAACAGTTTTACAAGTTCCTTGAAAGCAAGTTGGTGAGCCTGTGCCAAGTTCATCCCCGCATGAATGGCGTTCAGGCCAGCTCTTGAAAAGGCCTCGTTAGTAAAAGCCCACCCTTCAATCACCTTGATTCTCTTAGCACGATCCTGAATCTTTAAGTATTCTCTCATTTTTTCCATTTGAGCGGGGAGGGCGTCCACATTACGAACGTATCGAAACAAAGCGTGAGTTAGGAATTTCTCCTTGGCCAAATTCCCAGAGCTGTCGGACGGCAGCTGGGCTAAAAACTCTTTAGCCAAACTCAGGAACTGGTTCACAGTGGCCTCAACACTCTCCATGGATCTTACTTGCCCTTCACTGCTGGATGTGTTGATTGCCTCCCAGATCAAAAGTCTCAGCGAAAGTTCAAAGTCAGCACCCTCTTTTATTCCACTCTCATGCCCTTTCGACAATCTTTCTACTGCATCGTCCAGGTTCTTGTGTTTTCCTTTTGCAACTGTTTCCTGTGTCGTATTCTCCTCTACCTTTTTTGTTCTGCTACTCTTGTCTTTATAGTCTTTATCCAGTTTATCCTGCTCGCCCGGAGATAGTTTCGCCGGTGGACGACGCCCACTTGTCTTTGACTGACTTCTTTCCACCTGTTCAAGGGCTTTTGCGCTTTTTTCGGCCATTGCCTTCTGGGCTTCATGACTGCGCTGGTCAAGACGGTCCACGTCGATTGGCTTTGCCCCCTTAAGAACGTCGCCGGTAGTTAACGCTCCCCGATCCTCGGTGACCCTTTCATCCGAAACGTTATCTTCAGCAGGAAATTTGCTGGGTGTAATGATCTCTATTTGTCGCACCTTAGCTCCGGATTTTCTTAAAATATCTGGATTAGTAGTCGGCGGACCTTCAAGTTCTTCTTTCATCTCTTTTTCGCCCCTTGGCCCTTTTTTAATTCTATCTTCCGGTCGTTCTCCTCTCGGTTTAGATGGTTTATCCATGATTCCACCTCTTGGACCCGCGGCACTTACCTTTTGAGACAGAGTCACAAAAGACACGCACACGACAAAACCAACAACCATCCTTACAATCTTACTTTGCATAGTTTTCTCCCGGAGAGATTTTCCTAAACCTTCTAAATAACAATTATACCAACTGCAACACTCCAAGATAAGAGACAAATACTGCAAGCCGTGTCAAATCCTTGGACAGTAGATTAAACGTTTGCACACGCTTCACAAAATTACCAAGAAGGTCGGTCCAAGTTATTGAATCCCGATTTTCGTACCTTATTGGATCACGGCAGCCCCAAATCATTAGAGTCTCGCGACCTGTGTTCGATCCGTGAACAGTATGAATGAGAACGCAGGCTAGCCAATTGAACGAAAATTCAAAATTTCAATTGTTT
>JACQOU010000441.1 GCA_016207775.1 Deltaproteobacteria bacterium | reverse complement strand
GTTTTGCATCCCCTGTGATCTTGGCGACTCTTTCGTAGGTGTTAGCCAGCTCTCTGGAACTTGTAAGTACACCCGCGTCATACTCGGAAAGCTGGTATTGTGATTTAAAGCGCTCCTTTTTGGCATCAGGCAATTCCGGCATTTGGGCCGCCACGTGTTGCTGCCAGGAGATGGAAATAAGGAGCGGGGGAAGATCGGGTTCGGGAAAGTACCGATAGTCGTGCGCCTCTTCCTTCTCACGCATTAGTTCCGTTATTCCCTCAGCTGCATTCCAGGATCGTGTCTGCTGTGTAAGCTTTTGACCCCCTTCCACAGCCTTTACCTGCCGCTCGATCTCAAACTCGATCGCCTTTTCGACAAATTTGAAAGAGTTGATATTTTTGAGCTCAATCTTGGTCCCAAATGCAGCATCACCTTTTTTTCTAACGGAAATATTGGCATCGCACCGAAAATTACCTTCTTCCATGTTTCCGTCACAGACATCAATGTACCGCAGAATATTACGCAGAGTACGCAGATACTGGCCCGCCTCGTGGGAGCTGCGCATATCTGGCTCGCTGACAATCTCTATAAGGGGAACACCAGTTCGGTTCAGATTCACTAGTGTACTGACTCCCGTATGATTAGATTTTCCGGCGTCTTCTTCAAAATGAATTCGCGTAATTCCAACTTTTTTCTGTTCGCCGTTCTTAAGAAGAACATCGATAAATCCATGTTCGCTAAACGGTTTTTCATATTGGCTGATTTGATAATTTTTCGGCAAATCAGGGTAAAAATAGTTTTTTCTTGCAAAAATACTTTCTTCCTTTATCTCACAATGAAGTGCAATGGCTGCCCGAATCCCAAGTTCAATAGCTCGTCGATTAATGACGGGAAGAGAGCCAGGTTGCCCACTACAGACCGGACAAATATTTGCATTTGGCGCAGCCCCAAATTGATTTTCGCACCTGCAAAACATTTTGCTTTTGGTAAGCAATTGAGCATGTACTTCAAGCCCAATCACTGCTTCATAGCCCGCAAAAATATCGTTCACTTTTTGCCTCCGGGAATAGGGAGAGAAAAAGGACCTCTAATCATTTCGAAAGCATGACCCACATGAAACAAAGTCATTTCGTCAAATGGCTTTCCAATCAGTTGCATCCCAACAGGGAGTTGTTCTTTATCCAGTCCGCAAGGAATGGAAATGCCAGGCAGTCCAGCAAGGTTGACAGGTAAGGTGAAGATATCTGACAGATACATTTTAATCGGATCGTCGGTTTTTTCGCCGAGCTTAAAGGCAGTACTGGGTGACGTGGGCACCGCAATGAGATCGCACTCGGAAAAAGCCTTCTCGAAGTCTTTTTGTATCAGCCTTCGCATCTGGTTAGCCTTGAGGTAAAAGGCATCGTAATATCCAGCGGAAAGCGCATAGGTTCCGAGCATAATTCGCAGTTTTACTTCCCGCCCAAAACCTTCTCCTCGGCTCTTAAAATAGAGCGCCTCTCCGCTCTGGGGTTTTGAAGAGCGATATCCATAATGAACTCCATCATAACGTGCAAGATTGCTGCTCGCCTCGGAAGGGGCTATCAAATAATACGTCGAAACTGCGTAGCGTGAATGCGGAAGAGAAATATCAATAACCTTTGCCCCCTGCGAGCGAAGCATATCGATAGCCTTGCTGAAGCACTCCTGCACTCCTGGCTCGACTCCTTCAAGCCAGGCAGAGGCGACTCCGACTCGAACGCCCCGGGGAGTAAACTGCTTGCCAATGCTCTCAGTATATTTCGGCACAGAAGCTTGAGAACTTGTCGAATCAAATCGATCATGGCCGGCCATCACTTCAAGAATCCTGGCCGTATCCCAGACTGTTTTTCCAAAAGGGCCCACTTGATCCAGAGAGCTCGCGTAAGCAACGACCCCATAGCGACTGACTCTTCCATAGGAAGGTTTGAGTCCGACCACACCGCAAAGACTTGCAGGCTGGCGAATCGAGCCTCCTGTATCCGTTCCAAGCGCCCCAAGCGCAAGGCTTGCGGCAACAGCTGCAGCCGAGCCCCCACTGGAACCGCCGGGAACCCGGGTCGAATCCCAGGGGTTTCTCACATTGCCAAATGCACTGTTTTCATTTGATGAACCCATCGCAAATTCGTCGCAGTTCGTCTTGCCAATAACAATGGCACCCGCATCTTCTAGTCTTTGAACGCTAGTGGCCGTATAAGGAGACAAATAATTATGCAAAATCTTGGAGCCAGCCGTCGCTTTCCACCCAGTGACAAGAAAATTGTCTTTAATGGCAATGGGAATGCCAAAGAGAGGAAGCGTTGAAGCCTCCTTTAAACGGCTATCCAACTCCTTTGCCCGTTTTTTTGCTGCCTCAACCCTCAACTCGAGAAAGGCATTGAGCCGACTGTTGGATTGTTCAATCTCCTGTAAATAGGTTTCCACTAACTCCGACGGTGTTATGGCTTTGCTTTCGTAAGCCTGAAGCGTTTTAAGGATGTCCATTTTTTCCAGGTTCATTCTCAACCTTCCAGTACCGGGGGCAAAACAAAACAGCCCTGTTCTTTTTCGGGCGCATTTTCCATCAGCTTCGGGGAATTTGGAAACTTTTCAACTTGATCTTCGCCAAAGCATACTACATCCATTGGCACGTGCCTCACAAAAGCATCCTTTGGAGTCTCAACGGAATCGAGATCTTTCACATAACCAAGCACACGGCCCAACAATGCACGGTACGATTCCACTTCATCTTCGGTGAGCTCCAAACGGGCGAGACGCGCAATTTTGAGCACTTCTTCACGACTGATTTTGCCATTGTTTTCACTCATGTTTCGGGAGCATACCCTTACTCTGCTGGAAAAGGAAGTAAGGGACACAAGCTCTGCTTTATTGACGGCATGAATAATTGAATCATCACCCTGATTGATGTAGACTTCGCGCAAATCCACTTACCGGGGAAGTCATAATGAGCAAACAATTTACCGTCGTTGACGGCAACGAGGCCGCAGCCAAGATCGCCTATCTTACGAATGAAGTCATTGCCATTTACCCCATCACTCCCGCAAGCCCCATGGGAGAGTTTGCAGATGCATGGGCGGCAGAGAACAAAATCAATCTTTTTGGCACCGTACCTCAGGTCATTGAGATGCAAAGCGAAGCCGGAGCTGCAGGAGCCGTTCATGGAGCTCTTCAAGCCGGATCTTTGGCAACCACTTTTACCGCATCCCAAGGTCTTCTGTTGATGATCCCCACTATGTACAAAACTGCCGGCGAGTTTCTTCCCACTGTCTTTCATATTTCGGCCCGCACATTAGCCACGCACGCATTATCCATTTTTGGCGATCACAGCGATGTCATGGCCGTTCGGTCAACCGGCTGGGCCATGCTCGCTTCAAATTCAGTGCAAGAAGCTCATGATTTTGCGCTTATCTCGCAAATGGCGACCCTTGAATCGCGCGTTCCGTTCGTTCATTTTTTTGACGGTTTTCGCACCTCACATGAGGTGGCAAAAATTGAAGAAATAAGTCCGGAGCAAGTAAGAGAACTTATCGACGAAGGTTTCATAAGGGCTCATCGAAATCGCGCGCTGACCCCGGATCACCCCGTTCTGCGCGGCTCGGCACAAAACCCGGACGTTTTCTTTCAGGCGCGAGAAGCAGGCAATCCTTTTTATCTCGCCGTTCCTCAGATGGTCGAGCGCTCCATGCGTCGACTCGCCAAAATGACAAACCGTCAGTATCGACTGTTCGACTACATGGGAGCTGCCGATGCTGAGCGTGTAATGGTGTTGATGGGCTCTGGCGCTGGTGCGGCCGAGGAAGCGGTTACTGAGTTGATGAAAAAGGGCGAAAAGGTGGGCCTGCTTAAAGTTCGCCTGTTCCGTCCGTTTTCGTGTGAGCATTTTGTCGCTGCGCTCCCCCAAACCGTGAAAACCGTTACCGTACTGGACAGAACCAAGGAACCGGGCGCTGTGGGTGAGCCCCTGTACCAAGACGTAGTGACCGCCTTAGCTGAGAACTGGAAACAAGCAAAACAACCACGAATTATTGGAGGGCGTTTTGGTCTTTCCTCCAAGGAGTTCACTCCTGCCATGGCTTTGAGTGTTTTTCAGGAAGCAAAAAAAGAGCTACCCAAAAATCATTTTACTGTCGGAATAAACGATGATGTCACCCATACAAGCCTGGAGTGGGATGATTCCATTCTGCCCGAGCCTAAAGACGTCAAGCGGGCAGTATTCTTTGGTCTGGGCAGTGATGGAACTGTCAGCGCCAACAAAAATTCCGTAAAAATTATTGGTGAGGGAACCGATCTTTATGCCCAAGGTTACTTCGTATATGACTCAAAAAAAGCGGGTTCGGTGACTGTCTCCCATCTCCGCTTTAGCCCGCGGCCTATTCAGGCTACGTATCTCATACTAAAAGCAAACTTTGTTGCCTGCCATCAATTTCAGTTTCTCGAACGAATTGATGTATTGTCGCTGGCCGACCAAGGGGCAACTTTTTTGTTAAATAGTCCTTTCGGCCCTGATGAGATATGGGAAAAATTACCCGTCGAAGTGCAGCGGCAGATCATTGAAAAGAAGCTCAAGTTTTACGTGGTGGATGGCTATCGGGTGGCTCGCGAAACTGGCATGGGAGGAAGAACCAACACCATCATGCAAACTTGTTTTTTTGCTTTGGCGGATATTCTTCCTGCGGCAGAAGCCATTGCCGGCATAAAAAAATCCATTGAAAAAACCTATGGGCGCCGCGGACCGTCTGTACTGGAGAAAAATTTTGCTGCGGTTGATAATGCGCTGAAAGCACTTTGTGAAGTGACCGTCCCGAACAAAGCCTCCGGCAGTCTTCACATGTTGCCCCCGGTACCCGATGCAGCGCCTGCTTTCGTGAAGAAAGTCACTGCTCCTATTATCGAGGGAAGAGGCGATAGCCTGCCGGTTAGCGCTATGCCTGCCGACGGAACATTCCCTGTCGGCACCGCCCAATATGAAAAACGAAGCATCGCTCTTGAAATCCCCTTCTGGGACCCGAAAATTTGTACGGACTGCGGGCTTTGCATCATATCGTGCCCGCATGCTGCCATCCGGATGAAGGTCTATGAGCCCTCTTTACTTCCAAAAGCCCCCAAGGAATATCTGCATAAAAACTGGGCAGGCAAAGATTTTGCTGGATCTGCAATGACCATTCAAGTTGCGCCTGACGACTGCACAGGATGTGGGGTTTGTGTGGATGTTTGTCCCTCAAAAAGTCGGCAAGAACCTATCCACAAGGCGATAGAAATGACTCCGAAACCCAAGCTTTTGGAGCAGGAGCGCAGAAACTTTGATTTCTTTCTCACAATCCCGGAGGTGGACCGTCAGAAAGTCAAAGCAGATACCGTTAAAGGGTCACAGCTCCTTCAACCGCTTTTCGAATTTAGCGGCGCTTGTGCGGGCTGCGGTGAAACCCCTTACCTGAAGCTTCTCACCCAATTATTCGGCGATAGGCTGCTGGTTAGTAATGCTACCGGCTGTTCGTCTATTTTTGGCGGTAACCTTCCCACTACCCCCTGGACCACTAATCACGAGGGCCGCGGTCCTGCATGGGTGAACCCGCTTTTTGAGGATGCAGCGGAGTTTGGACTGGGCATGCGGGCTTCGGTGGATCAAACACGCTACTATGCGAAAACGCTTCTAGAAAAACTTCGGCCAACCTTGGGACCATTAGTAGATGAGATTCTGAATGGAAGCCAAAACTCGGAGCAGGAGATACAAACTCTTCGCCAAAAAGTTGCGCTATTAAAACAAAAACTCGCCACTGTCTCTTCAGTGGACGCTGCTACATTATCAACTGTGGCAGACTCGTTGGTTCGAAAGAGTGTCTGGAGTATCGGTGGAGACGGATGGGCCTACGACATTGGCTTTGGTGGACTGGACCATGTCTTAGCGCTTAAGCATAAACTTAACCTACTGGTACTTGATACGGGTGTTTATTCAAATACGGGGGGCCAAGCATCCAAATCCACGCCAAGAGGCGCCGTGGCCAGATTTGCAGCGGCAGGAAAGCAGCAAAGAACGAAAGATCTCGGAACGATTGCTATCAGCTATGGAAATGCCTATGTAGCAAAAGTCGCCCTGGGCGCAAATCCACTACAAACCATTCGAGCATTTCACGAAGCAGAATCTTATGATGGACCTGCTCTGATTATTGCGTACAGTACCTGCATTGCTCATGGAATTGATATGTGTCAGTCACTGAGCCACCAGAAAGAAGCTGTTCGCTGCGGTTTTTGGCCCCTTTACAGATACGATCCCCGATTGGCTGCGACCACCGGCAAGCCCTTTCAGCTCGACAGCTCAAAACCATCGGTTACATTCAAAGACTTTGCGATGAAAGAGCAACGGTTTGCGTCTTTGGCACGTTCGCATCCCGAGCAGGCTGAAAGACTTTTCGCAGAAGCCCAGAAAGACATTGTGGAACGCTGGGTTTATTATGAATTGCTCGCTTCCAGCAAACTGCCACTCGCTCAGGCAGCCAACGACAGCAAATAAAAACCTCTGTAAAGGTACATCCTTCCTTTTCAGAAAAGGCCTCCGCCCCGTGAGCTGTGCTCACGGGTCCCCTCCTGAAAAGGAAGGATGTACCTTTACAGAATTTGCAGCTGGGCAAATTTGAGAGAGAGCTTTCGCATGCCCCGGCCCTTGAACTCTACAATCAACTTGTCGCCTTGTGTATTTCGCACCACGCCTTCACCAAAAAGCGGGTGGCGAACGTGGGTCCCAATCCTTAAATTTTCACCATCCTCAACGGGCGGCATGTCACAACCGTCACTGTCCTGCGTGATTTGGCTGAAGTCATCAGCAAGCAATTCTCTACTACGCGAAGGGGGATTGGGCCGATCAAGATAATGTCGACGACGGGAAAAATAATCTGCCTTACTCATTTCGAAATAATTTTTTGGGATTTCATCAACAAACCGGCTGCGAACCCTGAAATGACTGGTCCCGAAAACCGTTCTGTTTTTTGCATACAATAAATGAAGCTTTTTCCGCGCGCGCGTCATACCCACATAAAAGAGCCTTCTTTCTTCTTCAATATCAGAGTCATCTTGTGCTTCCCACGAACGAATATTTGGGAATAGCTCCTCTTCAAGCCCAGTGACAAACACCACATCAAACTCCAGGCCCTTCGCCATGTGTATAGTCATCATTTTTAATGCGGGCGCGGCCGGATCAAATCGGTCAATATCTGAAACAAGAGCAATCTCCTCCAAAAAACCCTGAAGAGTAATCGGACTATCAGGATTATTCGCACCACAACGAAGCTCGTACTCCACCATGCTTTGACGAAGTTCTGCCAAGTTTTCTAGTCGGCTTTGTGCTTCAATCGTCTGCTCATCCTGCAAACTCTTCCGATATTCGCTGCCCTCCAGAATAAAGTTCAACAGATCAGAAGGAAGAAGTTTTTCTTTTTGCTCTCTAAATTCCTCCATCATCTTGTAAAACACATCAAAGGCCCTTCTAGCCCTACCTAGGTCAACTGAGATCTCACCCGATGTGAATATTTTCTGAAGTAACTCGTAGTGACCCACGCCTAGCTCTTTCGCTTTTGTGGAAAAACGTTCCAATGATACCGCCCCGATCCCTCGGGGAGGCACGTTCACAATCCGCCTGAAACTGACATCGTCATTGGGATTCGCCAAAAGCTTGAGATAAGCGAGTGCATCTTTGACTTCAAGCCTCTCATAAAATTTCAAGCCACCATAAATTTGATAATGAATACCTTTGGCTCTTAACATATCTTCAAGTAACCGCGACTGAGCATTGGTACGGTAGAAAACAGCCAGCTGGTTCAGTGAAAAATCTTGAGCAAGGCAGTTTGCCACTTCATTTGTGATTTTGTGCGCTTCATCATGTTCATCGTAGCACTCGATCACCACAATTTTTTCTCCAACTGCGTTCCGAGTCCAAAGTGTTTTTTCTCTCCGTTCGAGATTATTTGAAATCACATGGCTGGCAGCTTCAATGATGCTTTTGGTCGAGCGATAGTTCTCTTCAAGCTTAATTATCTTGGTGTTGGGATAATCCTGCTCGAAATTGAGAATGTTAGTAATGTCCGCCCCTCGCCAACGATAAATTGACTGATCCTCATCTCCCACGGCACAAATATTGGCCCTTAAACCAGCCAATAATTTCATCAGTTGGTACTGACACCGGTTCGTATCTTGGTACTCGTCGATAAGTAAATGATGAAATCGTTCCTGGTAAGCAGCTAGGACACGAGGATGGTGGCTAAGCAGCTTTACGGTTAACAGAATCAAATCAGCAAAGTCCAAGGCCGAAGACTGCTTCAGCACCTCTGAATATCTTTGGAAGCTGCGAATGAATACATCTTCCATCGGCCCGCCGAACGATGGTTGGTAACTTTCGCTATCCAGACCCGCGTTTTTTACATGGTTGATACGACTCTGCAGGGCCTTAGGCGAAAAAACGCTCTCGCTAATATTTAGCTCTTTCATGCAAGCCTTCACGACTGAGAGCTGGTCCGTATCATCATAGATTGTAAATTGATTGTTGAAGCCCAAATGATGAATATCAGAGCGCAAAATACGCACACAGGCAGAATGAAAAGTGCTTACCCACAAGTCATTTCTAGCTGATTCATCCAAGCCTAAGAGGCCAAACACCCTTTTTCTCATCTCACCAGCAGCCTTATTGGTAAACGTGACTGCAAAAATTTGCGAGGGGTCGGCCTGGCCACGATGAATCAGGTGAGCAATTCGATGAGTTAGAACCCTAGTCTTTCCTGAACCCGCCCCCGCAAGCACCAACAATGGACCATTCCCATACTCAACCGCTTCTCTTTGCTTGCCATTTAATCCATCGAGATAGTTCAATTCTCTGCCTTTTAGAAAGCCTTATTCATATCCGAACTTCCCAAGAAAGTGAAGGTTTTGCCCTTGGAAACATGACGCCCATCCCTCCCTTTCGGACGAGGATAATTGACATATGACTATTGCCAGGTCATAATAAGACCATGAAAAGGTCAGATATAAGAACGAAGAACCCAGTTAATGTTGCAACTCTAAAGGCCCAGTTGGCGAAATATCTTCGAATTGTTAGGGGTGGGGAGGAGGTCGTTGTTCTTGATCACAAGATGCCTGTCGCAAAAATAGTACCGTTTGATTCAAGTGCCTCGACTTTCCTGGAAACCATCAAGCCGCAGGGTGCATTTTTAGAAGTTGCGCAAATGAAGATTCCTCCCTTGGAGAAGAAGGGAAAGTGGAACAGTCTGGCTTTACTCCTTGAGGAGCGAGGTTCACGATGAGGACGGTCTACTTAGATT
>JACQOU010000440.1 GCA_016207775.1 Deltaproteobacteria bacterium | reverse complement strand
GGGATCACCCCCTTTTTGAACGATGAATCCCTGACCGTTCTTCTTTTCCTTCATGCGGCGTTTTTCTTTTCCCTGACGATCTTGTAATCGAATTCATATCCCAAAACGGAGAGCAGCTTCACCATTTGGTCGATGGTTTTAGAATAGTTCGCGGGATCCAAAAGCCGGTAGAGATGAGTAGGCGACGTCTTGAGTCGCCTTGCGAGTTCCCGTCTGGACAGCTTGGCCCCCTTGACCTTCTCTAATGCATCCACCGTTAACCGGTGCAATAGCATTTTCGTCAGGTATTCCGGATCGCGGTTGTACTCCAAAAAAGCATCGCAGGGCACCGAACCATCGGCTCCGGATTCCAGCCGGTACGTGATCCACTCAGAACCAAGCTCTTTATCAACATAAGCCTCAACCACCCGATTCTTCGCAGTCGGAACCACCGCTGCTTTCGAATAGGGAAGCGTCAAAGACCCCCTGACGGTCTCGATTTCAAAGCACTTACGGTGATTATTCGCCTGAACACTCTTAATCTTCATAACTTTCCCTCTTTAACCAACGCCCCGACGATTTCGCGAAGTTTTCGATTCACTCGTCCTTCCATGACCACCCCTGCATCCAGATTCCACTTCGCGATCAGCTTTCCGTCCCGGTAAATATGCACATGCCTAGGGGAATGATCGCCCACCCATGTTCGAAAGCTGTAGTTTCCACGACGGACCGTTCCCACCGAAAGATAGTACCATAAAAGGTAACACTTTATCAACTGGGGAACAGGGGACGATGAGGAGGTTTCTCGCAACCCCCTGAGCGTGAATGGAGCGTGAGACTTTTGCTCAAGTCCACTTAACACTGCTCACCAACGCTTTAGGGTAGTCACTCTATTTCAAGCGCAAAATCAGTTAATTGGTTAATCTAAGTTCTTTTTCAGGAAACACGCTAAACGAGTTCGAGCCTCGTCGCCCGCTCCATCAATTTTAAAAAATCAAACGAGTTACCAACCAAAACAACGTCCGAATCGGACGTTGGAGTCGCCATCAATTAATTGAGAAGAGTTTTTTGACCAATGAAGAGCCCAGAGGGAGGACCCTATGGGGTACTACATCAAGGCGTTGCCCATGAAAAAAAGTGCGCCTCAATGGAAGCTTCAGTTCGTATCCTATAAAACGGAATACGTCAGTGCATGGGCCACTCAAGTGTTCAGAGAACGTGGCAAAGCTACAAAGATCGCCGCTTTGTTCACTACCACCTTCCGACTTCAGAAATGAGACTAATGCGGAGAGAAGGATGGCAACCACCCAAGACTGAAACAATAGGCGTTCAATTAATTGCTTAGACTCTACGTCATTTGTTTATCCATCGAGGGCGGAGGCGCGCCTATTTACGAGGTTTCATTTCTTCGAGATTGTTAGATGAGGCCTGATCTGGGCGAGTTCTTATATAAGTTGAGCCGCTTTCAGAAACTACGACTGCATCAATTCGACCTTCCTCAATAAGTGCGATCGTTTCCGCTTTCGACAGCCAACCGTAGTCCTCGACATTGTAGGCGATAATCACGTTTCGTTTGTTCACCCGAATATCTATGATCTCTTTCACCCGGAACTTTTCCTCTCGTCCCGGCTTGTTTCCCTCAATTTGTTTCATGGCCGCGACGAGTGCCGCAAACTCATCATTGGAAAGATCCTTCAACACTCGGTTGCGCTTCAAACCAGCAATCGACTCGATCTGCCGAACGTACCGCTCGGGATTGTTGCCATCCTTTTTCGGCGCATAAGACCTCACTGCCTCTATAATGGTCATGTTCCGATACTTACTTCCCTTTAGCAGCCGAACCCTAGCTTCCGTCCCAATCTCCTCGCTTGGAAACACGGTAAATCCGTTCGCAACGCCGATAGAACCATGAATTCGCGTATGGGCTCCACTCTTAAGATTTCCTGGGTTGTTATTCCGCCAAGCCGGGTCACCTCCTATCTTCACTAGCCGATCGTTGCCATCGATGTAGATGACGCGCTGTCGACCGCCTTTGATCGCTCGCGAATACATTTACTCTCCGGTTACTTTCAGCACTTCCATCAACACGCTGGTATGGTGATGGGCAAAAATGGCTTCAAACAACTTTCCCCTTACAATGACTTTTTTCCCAACGTGTTTTCCTAATGGTCCATTACTAGTAAGCTGGATGCGTTTAACGTTTTTTCCCCACCCCTCGGAATCATTGAGCGGCTTCTTGCGATCGTTGGCGGCAGCGATATCGAACGGTTCTTCGAGCTCCAAGAGGTAAACCACCTCTCGTTCGTCACCATCTTTGATGGACTCATAGTTGGGCGGTCCCGGAAAATAGACAAGCCGCAGTTTCCCGCGGCACTCAACGACAGCCGGACCGTAAGGCACTACTCTCGCGCACAGAAGAGCGGGAAAGGAAGAAAGCATTAAGACGAATAAGAATTTATTAAACATTTAAAACCTCCAGGAAGGCCACTGGATCTACAATTTTCACATTGTGAAATACTTTTATTGGAAGAAGATGTTTGCGATCTCCTGTCACAAGGTATTTCGCCTTTCCAAGTACGGCGGTTTCGAGAACCAGGTTGTCAAAATGCTTTCCCGGGACAATGCGAATGGAACCCGTTGGATTATAGAGATCGGCTACCTGGCTGATGCGGAACCGGACCTTTCCCGCAAAGCTGCGAGTGAACTCGAATTTCGAGACCATTGTTCTATGAAGTTCATCGAGCATGGCGGGAGACAGAACAAGATTAAACTTTCGCCGAAACGCCAGCTCTACTACCTTTGATGGCGCGCCGGACGAGATAAGCGCGCTGACCCAGATGTTGGTATCGATACAGGCTCTAACCACGAAATGCTACTTTCTGCCTTCATCGATAATATGCTCAATATCTTCCAACTGAATGTTCTTGCGCTTAGCCGCCTTTCTGGCCTGCTTCTGAGCCTTTTTCCAAGTATTGAGCGCGATGTATTGGCGAAGGGCTTCCCGCATCAACTCCGAGACCGAGCGCCGTTCCTCACGTGCCAACTCTTGAATGTCATTATTCATGTCCGGCGGTAACGAAATGGAAATCACTTTTGCGGTCCTCATCAACCACCTCCGTTAATAAAGATAATAACTGTTATTAATACTATATGTCAAGACAAAGGGTTATGAACGGGAGGCAAGAGAAGTTTGAAATATATACAAAATAACAAATTGGATTTGTGGTTTTGTATATAAAGGAAACCTTAGGGGTGTTTACTGCTAGGGACCCTAGAAATTGTAGGGGCTCCAGCCTTCCCGCCATTTCCGGACTCTAAATGTCGCTAACCCTTTGGAAACACGTAGGCCACGTAGCTCTTTCTTGATGGTGGTGCTGCTAACTCCAAAATGCGCCTGTAAACGCTGTATAGGCCATTTTTCGACCCAACGAAGTCTTGCCAGCTCGGCCCGGTCGATAGTCGCCCTTTTCCATCTAGCCTCGTACTCTCGTTTCACCGTACGTGGTTCGCCTACTAAGGCGTCACCCTCCGCAATAGCAACAACGCCCAAAGGTACAGTACCGCGACTTTGTCTCCACGTGGTCCCTTTCTAGGGACTAAGTCGCAGATCAACCTTGCGACGTTTTCAAAACCCGACGACCCGTCGTCGTTAGCCGATATTTCTGCATCCGACTGTTTGGTTTTGTGGGGATCGTCATCTCCAGCCAATTCGCCGCGATGAGAGGTTCTAGGTAAGACGTGCGGAAGTGTTTGCGGTCTTTAAGTCCGCTGATGTTCTGCAGCTCCGTTC
>JACQOU010000439.1 GCA_016207775.1 Deltaproteobacteria bacterium | reverse complement strand
TCCAAAAAGCAACACGTGCAAGCACAAGCGTACCCAACACACAGGCAAAAGCAATTCCTGCTGCCATTAAACATCAAGTGAACCAAAGAGACCAAGGCCAGTGTCAAGTACCCCAATGCACTAACAGGCGTTTCATCGATTTTCATCACGTCCAGTCCATTTCAAAGGGAGGCGACCATCAGCTTGAGAACATCATTACCCTATGCGCCTCACACCATAAGATGATGCATCTTTCAGGGCATGGATTATCCGAACTGGCTATTAGGCCCTCAACTCGTTAACACCCCAGCAGTGGTTGCGAGGGCCTCGTCGAGTTCGCTTCGTCGCTGCGCTGCTCGCAAAGATGTGGGTGTCTAAACGACGTAAGCATATCAGACTAATCATTATGCAGGTCTGCGGCTACCTCAACGCCCGTTATGTCTCGTCGAGTATTCAAGTACATGCCAAAAAAGATAGAGCCCCCCCAAAAGGCATAAGGCCTCCGCCCCACCTTCGGTGGGTCCCCTCCTGTCGATAGTTTTGACAGTTTTTGTTGCCGCTTATTTCGAGATGGGACCGCATAAGGCCTGCACATTGTATCGCCGATTGAATGAATGAGTTTTTGCGTAAATTTTAAGCTCTTATCGAGTGAGCACTTAAAAAGCGTCTCTTTTTTTTTCAGTCATTATCATCTATGGCAAGCTAGCTGAGAAGGTACGTCTTTTGCACTCCTGATCATTTGTTTTATGTCTAAAGATTTCCGAAACAATAATCGCCTAAAGTTGTCATGAAAATAGTCAATTCGTTGCTTCAATCTTTGATTTCGAGATTCTCGCCTGCATGGTTACGTTTTCTCCCTCGGAAAATGAGCTTCGCTATTTGTCGGGCTTTGCTTCGCATACCTCTCCATGTGCCTTCTGGCTTGGTGTGCAAAATGGCAGAGACCAAGGAGGAGTTTGAGCAAGCTTTCAGACTGATGCATGACTGCAACCCACGCGCCCGTCATTCCCCTGGCCTTTATTTATCGGTGTTCCACTCGCTACCGGAAACGCGGGTATTGATAGCGGTGCGGGAGGGTACAGTCTTGGCAACTCTGACAGTCATTCCCAAAAACCGCTATGGCTTTGCGATGGATCAGGCGTTTGATACGTCGGCATTCAAGAGGTATGGGGCTCGAGTTGCGGAAGTCACAGGCCTTGCTTTTATACGGGAACTTCCTTGCAAGCGGGACGCTGTTCTTTTCCTGTTGTTTAAATACCTCTACCAAAGCTGCCTCACCTATTTCGGTGTGGATTGTATTTTGACTACCGTGCGTCTGAAGGATTGTCTTTTTTACCAAGGGGTACTGTTATTCGATCGAATGGCTAAGGCGAGTACCCGGCATGAATTGTTTTCTTCCCAAACAGTTGGTCTGCACCTCCATCTGAGGGAGTGTTATGGGCGATATGCCGAGCTGTATGGAACAAAAAGCCGCGACCGGGACTTGTTTGATTATTTTACTTCAGCGGATCCAGCCCTGCTTTTATCTCCTAAGAAGACCTTGCGTAAGCCAACCGATCCCAATATGAGCCCTGAGTTGCTGGACTACTTTTTTAACGTTCAAACGGACTTTTTTTCGAAGTTGACAGAGAGAGAAAGGAGCCTGCTGCTGGGTTTGTATAACAAAAAAAGTGCCTACGGAAAGGTTCTTCCCAAAGTGGATAGTCGGAGTAAGTTTCTTTACCGGTCCGACAGGCGCTATACGTTGCCCTGTTCGGGTAAGATTACACTGGGTTTGGGAAATCGGGTGGTCAGTATTGAAGTGCACAACGTAAGCCGCAATGGTTTTTCCGCAAGTTTGGGAGAGCCCATACGATTCGGAGACTCTCTTTCCGTGTCTATCTTTGCAGACGGAAGACCGGTGGTTCAATTGCAAGCTTATCCAGTCTGGTCTCACGAATTAGTCTATGGCTTCAATATAGCTTCATGCACTCCCGATTGGGAGAAACTCATTGCCAGCCAGCAACAGGGCACAACAAGCACAAAACGAGTGGCTTGATCTTGCTAGTAACTCTTTAATTCGGTCCACATTTGATTAAGCTTTGACAGCTCACTTCCCAGGTCATCCATCATCTGCAGCCGATCTAAAAGTTCTTTCTGCGGATAAAAATTGGGGTTGTCGGTAGCGCTTTTTGGCAATCGTGCGCGGGCTGTCTTGTTGGTCGTTGCTACATGATTATTCAGAGCGAGTTCAAGCGCATGTTCCGGTTCGAGAAAGAAATCAATGAACCGGTAGGCCTCGTCCACCTGGTGACTTGAGGTGGGAATTGCAAAATTATCCGTCCACAGGATAGCTCCCTCCTTCGGGATAAAATAGCGAAATTTGGCGTTGTCTGCTGACGCTTGTGCCCCATCCGTTGAGAACATATGTGCAATGTAAATTTCATCCCTTTGAAGTAGGGGCTTGGGCTCGGATGTGAATGTTAAAATTTTGTTCTTAATGTGGGCGATATCTTGTTTAGCTGTTTCAAGCGATTTTGGATCCGTGGAGTTAACCGGCAGTTTCTTCCATAAAAGTGCGGCCGCAAAGAC
>JACQOU010000428.1 GCA_016207775.1 Deltaproteobacteria bacterium | reverse complement strand
TGATGCACAACAGACTCTAGTTCCCGTAAAAATTATCCGAAATCCTGGAAGGTCTGTCCTGTTTTCCCGCATATACGCCGGTTTTTGTTACGCTGAGCGCCTCGGCGGGAATCGCTGACAAATCCATGCCACGATTGGCGCGGACCCGAATTTGTGCCAATTTACAAGACCTTGAAGGTTTTAAATCAATACAAAAAGGCTACTGACGCAATCAGCGCAGCAATCCATTTTTTCAAAGTAGATTTCTTGTGAAAACTTTTCATCCCGGCGAAAGCTCGAACAGAAGCCGATTCGAACGAACGAAGCAACAAGGGCAAGCAATAATACGTTTCAAGCAGCATGCTCTCCATCGATTGTTGCATCATAAGGCCCACACTAGAGAGCGAATGTTTCAAATGTTTGGAAAAACTGTTTTTCGGATAATCGATGAAAAGCTCATGCGAAAATGCAATGGCTTTGTTCACTTTAAAGTCCGCTCGTTCCACGGTGCGGAGTTATAGCAAAACGGAAGAAACCTTTCCACCCCTTTTGCAGTTCAGTATCACGGTATCAGCTAACCGTTGCTAACCCTTCACAAAATTTGCTCATGGAGTACTACAAGAATAGCGTTGCATTGGACTTAGAAGCTTGCGCCAGAAAAGTCGCGGCCCCTGCCACCTCCACACCCGGTAACAACTCCTCAGGCTTCAGTCCCATCACTTCAAGCGACATGGAACAGGCAATCAACCGCACACCCTTATGGCGTGCATTTTCCATTAACGTTGGAAGACTGTCGACACCCTTATCATTCATAATTTTTTTCATCATGGCCGTTCCCAAACCAGCCATGTTCATTTTGGAGAGTTTCAACCGCTCCGGCCCTTTTGGCATCATCAAGCCAAACATTCGACTGATGGCCCCTTTGGAAACCTTCACTTTTTCATTCCTCCGCAGAGCATTCAGCCCCCAAAAAGTGAAGAACAAAGTGACTTTGTCGCCCATATCTGCAGCAGCATTTGCCAGGATAAAAGCAGCTAAAACTCTATCCAAGTCTCCGGAAAATACGACGAATGTTTTACTGTTTGTTCTAGAAGTTTCTAGGCTTGTCTCTTTGGATTGGGAATGCAGTCGTACATCGGCAATAAGATCGCCTCCCTTTTTCTCCAGCTTGATCACTTGGTGGCCGTTTTGGGAACACCAAGCTTCCAAATCGGCACCAAAACCACTGTCACTTGAAAGTACTTTCAAAGCAGCACCCTCTTTTGACTCCTTCGCTTTTTTCGCAAGAGCCGCCAGAGGACCCGGACACTGCATTCCCCGCAAATCCATCTGTTCGAAACTATCCGAATCACAACAAGCACTCTGTCGATCGACTGTGGATTTTATTTTTGGAAGCGCATTATTCTTTTGGTACAGACGATAAAGTTGATATCCACCCATTACATTGAGGGCCTTGAAACCGTTTTGCTTCAGTATGCGGGTTGCATAATAAGCCCTCTGCCCAACAGCGCACATCACAGCAACGGTCTCTCCCTTATCTAACTCGTGCAGACGGTTCCGCAGTTCTCCCAGCGGGATATGAATCGCTCCCACAGCATGGCCATGGTTAAACTCCACCGTTTCTCGGACATCCAGGACTTTCAAACCGCCCAACTCGTCGGGAGCGACAAATATTTCTTCTCCACGAAGGCAATTGCCGGCTACGTAGCCCGCGATATTAACCGGATCTTTGGCAGCACCGTACTGCGGTGAGTAGGCAAGCTCCAAATGAGCCAAATCATCGACTGTCAATTTGGCAAAAATCGCTGTGGCAAGAACATCAATTCTTTTATCAACACCATCTCTACCCACAATCTGGGAGCCGAGGATACGACCATCATCAGCAAACAAGAGTTTAATTGTCATGGGCTTAGATCCCGGATAGTACGTGACATGTTGCGGACGGGTTACAAAGATTTTCCTGTAGGGAACCTTTGCTTGTATTAACACTTTTTCGGAAACGCCAGTCTGAGCGGCAACAAGCCCAAAAACACGAACAATGCTCGTTCCCAGGCTCCCTCGGTAGCCTCCATTTTTACCAAACATATTATCCGCAGCCAGCCGGCCTTGTCGGTTTGCTGGTCCAGCTAGCGGAATGTTAGTGGGAGTACCGAGCACCGCGTGTCGCACCTGTACCGCGTCACCGACCGCATAAATATTCGGATCATTAGTTTTCATTTGCTCATCAACAATAATGGCCCCGTTCTTAGCAATATTAAGACCACACTCGCGAGCAAGCTTAGATTCAGGCCTAACTCCAATAGCCAGAATGACTAAATCACTTTCTAAATTCTGACCTCCCTTCAATTTGGCCCGGACTTTACCGTTTGAATCCTCGAACTCAGCGACTGTATTTTCCAAATACAGACTCACACCATTGCTTTCGAGCTCCTCCTGTAGCAATTTCGCCATCTCAACGTCAAAAGGAGACATGACCTGCGAAGCCAAATCCACAACGGTAACTTCCACTCCTCTATGCATGAGATTTTCAGCTAGCTCCAGTCCGATAAATCCACCCCCGATAATCAGTGCTTGCTTAACTTTTCCATTCACTTTGGACTGGATACCATCCATGTCATGGAGATCACGTAATGTAAAAATGGCCGGATGATTGACTCCCTTTATCGGAGGGACAATGGGAACCGCACCGGGAGATAGAATAAGTTGGTCATAGGGCTCGCTGTACTCTCGCCCTGATTCTAAATCCTTCAAAAAGACTGTTTGAGACTTTCGATCAATCCTGAGTGCCTCGGTATGTATGCGGACATCCAGTTTAAATCTTTCTGCGAGGCCCTCTTTCGTTTGGACAAGAAGCGATTCGCGTTGCTTAATTTCACCGCCTATATAGTAGGGAAGCCCACAGTTAGCAAAAGAAACATCCGATCCCCGTTCAATGAGAAGAATAGATGCGTTTTCGTCCAAGCGCCTCGCTCTGGCAGCCGCCGTCGCCCCACCGGCCACTCCACCGATAATCAATATCCTTTTAGTCATTTGAGATTCCCTCATTTTTGGGGAATAGAGACCGCAGCCCGGAAATGATAATTCCCACTGCCACAAGCAACAAAGCTCCCGAAATCACTGCATTTAGCATCGCCGCAGGATTAAACACCGCCATCAGCTGAGTAACTGATTTTTTAAGCTGCAAGACCAACGCATAAGAGGAGGTACTGAGCATAAATGCTGCCGGGATAAGAAGCCAAGCAGGCCATTTCTTCTGATGCCGCAACCACACGGCCACAAGGAGTAACGTCAACCCCGCAAGCAGTTGATTACTCGATCCGAATAGGGGCCAGATGGCTTGCCACAAGGGCACTTGCCTGCCGGCCACCACAAAGGCTGGCGAGGCAAATACATACAGGAAGGGAAGCGCCAAAGTCGCTGATATGGCAACCGCTCGTCCAAGCCAGCCCCTGAGCCCAAGCATTTCTTCAATGAGATATCGTCCCAACCGCGTGGCAACATCCAGCGTGTCGTACACAAAGGTAGCAAAAGCAAGCATTCCGAACGTAATCCCCCATTCGATAGGAAGGCCGAGAATGGAACGGGTAAAATGGGCAATGCCCGTTGCATAAATCTCTGACGGGCTTTTCGATAAAGTGGCATGCCCCGGCGGCCAAATCATGACGGTTGCCAAGGCCAGCACAGCCACTAATCCCTCAAGTAACATTCCGCCATAGCCGACCAACGGCGCATGCGATTCCTTGCCTAATTGTTTTGAGGTCGTCCCCGAGCACACCAAGCCATGAAACCCAGAACAGGCTCCACAGGCCACTGTGATGAAAAGAAATGGATAGAGAGCATCCCCATTTGCCGCGTAAAAACCCTTCGATAAAGGATACTGTATATCAAAGCCGCCAAAACACAGACCCAGTATTCCCACCACAACAATGATGTAAAGAAAGTACCCTCCCAAATAACCACGGGGTTGTAGGAGGAGCCACATCGGAAGTACGGATGCCAAAGCACAGTACAACAGAATCAAAATACTCCAAGCTGCAACCGGATCGGCAACGGGCAATACCAAAGGAAGCTTTTGACCTAAAACAATGATGGCAGCTAGAAGAGGGAAAAAAACTGCCGTTGCCATCCCAAGAGAAATTTTCAGTTTCGTCAACGCAAGCCCCATCAGAACTGACAGGAGCAAGTAAAGAAAACTTGAAGTGGCCACTCCCCCGCCAATATCATGCAGCACACCTCCCCACTCCTCTTTAGCCACAAACTGTCGAGCAGTTACGTCGGTAAAAGCAATAATCACGTAAACCAAACACAGCCAAATAAAAGCAAGGGTCAGTCGAAAGCCAGTCGTCCCAAAATACTGTTTTGCGATCTCAGGAAGGCTCTTGGCATCGTGCCGAACAGAGGCCAGCAAAGAAGATAGATCGTGACAGGCTCCAATAAATACACATCCAAGAACAATCCAAAGGAGAGTTGGACCCCAGCCAAAAGCCAAAGCTGCCGCAATAGGCCCTACAACAGGTCCAGCAGCAGCAATACTGGCAAAATGCTGAGCGAGAAGGATTGGTTTCTTGGTCGGAACAAAGTCAAAGCCATCGTTGTATTTTTCAGCCGGAGTCGGCTTCGAGTCGGACAATTGAAAATATTTTCCAATACGCCAACCGTACAGGTAATGGGCCATTAAAAAAACTACCACAATACCAATGACTAGAAGTGAAGCTGACATGATAAGCGACTCATATTCAGTGGATTTAATTTAGGGTAAGCGTACTCGAGTCCTCTGCACAATCAAGACTTTCCTGCCACGTTTCTTCGTTGGGGTCAGTAAAATCCCCCATCATCCGTTTGTACAGTTTGAAGACTTCAGTGGGCTCGTTGAAAAATATTCCAAACTCACGGTTGAGAGTGGTTCCCTGGGTGGATCCGTTTACCGAGCCAAGCCATGCCTTCTCCCTGTCTATAATAATGGCCTTTGCATGAAGGTAACCATCCTTGCCATTGATAAGAATATTTTTGTTGAACATTTTGCTCGAGATGCCCGCTTCATCAAACTTGGAGAAAATCGCTTTGAAAGCTGCAGCCGCACTGGGTTTGGGTTTCCCAAAAGCGCATGCGCTTGCCACCATCACTTTAACATCAATCCCCTTCCGGGAAGCTTCCATCAGAGCTGCATTGATATTGGGTTCTTTAAGATACTGATTTTGGATGATGATGGATTCTTCCGCCGAGTGAATAAACGCTAACAAGGGCTTTAGAGAATCGGGACCTATAGTAATTTGGTCCTTTGCTTCCTCTTCTACCACGGACTCAACCTCGTAAGGCTGCCCCATCAGATCTCGTTCAATCACTGCTTTTAGAGACGTCACTATTTTGGGGTCATCCGTCAGGTAGGTATAATCACGGTTACATCTTCCGGGTGAAAACTCCAGATCGCAAAGATTGGTCGTGTTAAAATTTCCTGTTGTAATCAGTGCAATTTCTGAGTCCGCTATGGCGAGCTTTCCGTGTTCGAGGCAATTTTTTGCTTTCGGACTTCCCCCACAAAGAGCTGGCTTTGAGAAAGGAACGTACTGACCACCTGCCTCAATAACTTCATCAACCAACTCGCGCTGTTCATCGCAGGTATCCGCTTCTCCCCTCGAAAAAGTGGTATCTTCGTCAAAAACATAGCACGCGCTCCCCACTGGTTTAGGCTCTTTTACAATCCTAACGTTTACACCTCGTGCCAGAGCCTCCCTCACTGCCCCAATCACCCTGAGGTCGTCCATTTCATAAATTTCCATATCCAGAGTCGTTCGCGCGCCAGCAATCAAGTCAAAGATCGGCGATCCATCGGCATTATCATAAAAACCAGTCCCCAACTCCTCAGCAAGAGTTGCGTTGTCTGCTTTCCATGCGGCAACGCAAAATCCAGGAGCTATAACAAAGTACAGGAGAGCCGTAACGCAGAATTTTGAAACCATCTATTTATTCCCCCGGGTTAGTTTACGAAGAGCGCAAAATACAGCTCGCAGTAGCTAAAAATATTTTTGTATGGGGAAGCAAGCTCGTCAATGAATCTTTAATTTAGTTATTATTTGATTATTTTTTTCTTTTCATTAAGAAATAATCACTAAGCAGCGCTGCGCATGTTTCTTTCAGAATTCCTCCACTCACTGTGGAAAATCGATGGTCAAAAGTGCCATTCTTAATCATTGTGAGCACTCGCCCAATTCCTGCTTGTTTTGGATCAGGGCATCCAAAATAAATATTTTCCACACGGGCCCAGAGCAGGGCCCCCGTACACATCAAGCATGGTTCGCAGGTAACATACAAAGAAGTACCCGGATCAACACGCCACTTTCCTGAGCTGCGACTGTAATCTTCAAGCGCCATGATTTCCGCATGGGCCACAGTGCGTCCAACGCTCTCTCGACAGTTGTATCCCTGCCCAATGATTTGATCGGAATTAACCAAAATTGCGCCGACAGGCACTTCATCTTGTTCCCGAGCATTTTTTGCAAGTTCAATACAGAAAGTTATCCATTTAAAATGATCTTCTCCCATACCTACTCATTGTCCTCCAAGCGCACGGCACATAGCGTCTAACAATACCAGTCAAATGTGTTGACGCAATTTATAATGAACTATACGTTCCAATTGGGGGTAGGAAAATGGGTTGGGAGAATGCATGGGTTATCTCCTCTGGGTTTCCAATCTCCTCGGTAGACCAGGACACGCTGCAAGTACGAGGAAGCAGGTTGTGTTTTTCTGCGTTGCTTCCTGCGCTCAGATCGAATCGGGGAACAGAGATAGGAAACGGTTAAGCAGCCGAAATTACACAATTCGAATGGGGCTTTATTGACCACGATACCATTCGTTGGTACTTTTCGTTCGATTTGTAGCCTACGCGCCAGTAGCTCAGATGGATAGAGC
>JACQOU010000433.1 GCA_016207775.1 Deltaproteobacteria bacterium | reverse complement strand
CATATACGCCGGTTTTTGTTACGCTGAGCGCCTCGGCGGGAATCGCTGGAGATTTCCTCCTTTGTTTGACTGGCTTTGCATTCAGGAGGTATTGGTAAAAGCTTCACATGGAACCCAACGTGCATACCTCGGCGAACAAGATCTCTGTTCTGCCAAGCGATTTGATCAACCAAATTGCTGCCGGTGAAGTAGTGGAAAGGCCTGCCTCGGTGGTAAAAGAGCTCGTCGAGAATAGCCTGGATGCTGGTGCCACTCGTATTGACGTTTCTGTCCGTCAGGGAGGCATAGAGGAGCTCAGTGTCACTGATGATGGCTGGGGAATGGAGCTTGACGATCTGCTTTTATGCTCCGAGCGACATGCTACCAGCAAGATTCGCAGTTTCGAAGACCTTGAGCGTTTGAGCAGCTACGGCTTTCGCGGGGAGGCACTCTCCAGCATTGCATCCGTTGCGGAAGTGGAAATCCGGACCCGGACGCAGCAATCATCCAAAGGTCATTGCTTACGTATTGCATTTGGAGTGTCCGATCAGCCCGAACCGGTCGGCGGAGCCTGCGGCACCTCGATCTCGGTACGCCACCTGTTTTCCCGGCTTCCAGCACGTCAAAAGTTCTTGCGCTCCCCGGCAACTGAGTTTTCCCATTGTGCTCGCATTTTTCGAGAATTGGCCCTCGGCCGGCCCGATGTTTCCTTTTTTCTTTCCCATCAAGGGAAGGCGGTTGCTCAGTATCTTACAACTTGCCGAGTAGCGAGAGTGGCCGAATGTTTGGCGACTGACTGGGAATGCTTGCATGTGGTTACCGAAACGGATGATATGCAATTAGAAACGTTTCTCAGCCCCCCTCATATCATTCAAGATCGCGGGGAACTTGTTTTATTTGTCAATGGTCGCTCCGTGCGAAACCGCATTCTCCTCACAGCCATTCGCAATGCCTATCAGGAAGTGCTCGGAGCGCATCATCTTCCCTCTGGCGCCGTCTATTTTGATGTCAGAAGCGATTGGGTGGATGTGAACGTCCATCCCCAAAAATTGGAAGTCCGGCTGGTTGGGCAGGAAAAATTTTATGGCTGGATTTTGGCCGAGCTTCGCAAGGCGCTTTGCTCTGCCCGTACAGTAAGAGAAATCATACCCGAAGAGCCGCGCACTTGGAATTTGGCAGACCAACAAGCCAGGTACTTTCCTGTGCGTGAACCGCAGTTTGCGTCCCCTTCTGTGACCCAAGCCCCGCTGAGTGTCACTCCAGATCCCATGGACCATTCGACTGAGCCCCAGAAGGTTCCCCAGCAGGTTTTATCTGCGGTGCCTGCCCGTTTTCGCTATCTGGGACAGATCAAGGCGAGTTATCTTTTATGCGAGGATGAGCAAGGGATTGTTCTTGTGGACCAGCATGCGTTACATGAAAAAATATTATACGAAAAATTATGTGAGCAGTGGACGGCTGGTTCAGTCAAAATTCAAAAGTTGCTTGTTCCGAAACTCGTAAAGATTCCTATTGAGTTGATGGCCATTAGTAAAGAATACTCGAGTTGGCTTGAGTCTGGCGGTTTCGAACTCGAAGAATATGGGGAACAGGAAGTTGCCGTGAAAAGCTATCCAGTGTTGCTGGAGGAGGGGGAGATTTCACAAATCGTGGTCCAGTGCCTGAATGGGCTGAAGGGATGTGATGTGGCGGCGAACCCCCGCTCAATTTTTGAACCGTTGTTTGCGACGATGGCTTGCCACTCGGCAGTGCGCGCCGGTCAAAACCTTTTGCCACAAAAAGCGGAAACGTTATTGGAAGGATTGGATCGATTGGAATCAGGATGGACTTGCCCTCATGGCCGGCCCTGTATTTTCCGGCTATCTTATGCAAGTATTGATAAATATTTTGAGAGGTAGAGATGGATGTCTGTATCGCGATCTTAGGTGCGACGGGTAGCGGAAAGACAGCCTTTGCTATTGAACTGGCAAAAAAAATAAAGGGTGAGATCATCTGTAACGATTCCGCTACGGTGTACCGAGGTTTTGATATCGGAAGCAGTAAACCAACCCCTGAGCAAAGAAAAGCAATTCCTCATCACCTGGTGGATATCCTTGAGCCGGAGGAACCTTTTTCCGCTCATCATTTTGTGGAGTTGGCAACTGGGGCTATCGAAAGTTGTCGCGCCCGTAATGGGGTTCCGATTATTGCTGGGGGAACTTATTTTTACCTGAGGGCTTTGCAGCATGGGTTGTATCCGCTGCCTCCCATTCCAAACGGCACGATCGAAGCAATCGAGAATGAATATTTTGAAGACGATACGCTAAACACCCGAAGGATGCATGAAGATTTGCGGAGGCTTGACCCCGCATCTGCCGACCGCATTCATCCTAACGATCGATACAGGTTACTGAGAACGCTCGCGATTGCACGCACAACGGGAGAACGGCCAAGCAGCTTAAAACCGGCTCCCTCCGAAAAGCAATCGCAGCGTCTATGGCTCAAATATGCATTGGTAATGAATCGCCAGGAACTCGCACAGACCATCATTCGACGTACTGAAAAGATGCTCAGCCAGGGCCTTGTTGAAGAAACGCGCCAACTGCTGGAGCAACATTCGAATGCGCGTGCATTACAGAGCATTGGATATCAGGAGGCGGTTCGTTATATTTTGGGCAAAATCACGGAGAAGCAACTGCGAAATGAAATCATTGAAAAAACGAGACAACTGGCCAAACGCCAGATCTGCTGGCTGAGGTCCGATCCGGAGATTCGTTTTATTGGAACTGACGATCTGGATAGGGTGGTCCTTGAGTGGGATAACTTGAATGGTGCACTGGGAGTGGAGCGATCATGAACTCAATGACGGGGTTTGGAAGGTCCGAGGGAACCATTGAAAATCAACAGGTCACCGTGGAGGTGAAGTCACTGAATCATCGCTATCTGGACATACGTTTTCGAATGCCATCCTTCTTGAATCTACTGGAGGTTGCGCTATCTGAAGTGATTCGGCAACGTTTTGAACGGGGATCCTTTGAAGTGAGTGTTAGGAATCGCCTGCTTCCTTCTGAAAAAGTCTCTGTGTCGGCTACACGCTTTGTTATCGACGAAACTGCGGTGCAGACGTATTTGGATGCTTATCGCGTACTTGCCAAAAAACTAAGCAGTACTGAAAAACCCAAGGCTGAGACGATGTCGCTTAACGAGCGCATTGTGGTGCCGATTGAGCAAGCGCAAGATGCACAAACGTGGCTTGAACCCATGAAAAAGTTGGTCGGCAATGCCCTGTCTCAATTGGTGCAGATGCGACAGATCGAAGGGCTTAAAATAAGGGAAATTCTTTCAGGCGGAGTGAGTGAATTAAGCCAGATAGTCGTTGACATGGATAGGTGGGCAGGACAACAGCCAAAAAGAGTGGAAGAACGTCTGCGCACTCGCCTGGCACAATGGTCACTTCCGAGTTCTGTAGACCCTCAGCGCTTGGAATGGGAAATTGCTTTGCTGGCAGAACGCTCCGCGATTAACGAAGAACTCGACCGATTGCGACATCACTGTAAACAATTCAACATTTTGCTGGATGGCGACAAGAACGCTGGTAGAAAACTGGATTTTTTGACGCAGGAACTTAACCGGGAAGTGAATACGGTGGGATCTAAAGCAGCCCTTTTGGAAATTACTCAGCTGACTGTGCAAGCCAAGACGGTGATCGAGAAGCTAAGGGAGCAAATTCAAAATGTCGAATAAAGAGTTGGGGCCCCTTCGCGATAGAGAATCATCGGGTGAAGGGGCTTGCATCAATGTGGGGCATGGCAATTTCGTTGTGAAGGAACGAATTGTCGCTATTGTTGAGCCTGGAAGCTTGCCCATGAGAAGGTATAGAGAAAGTGCAAGTGATCTGAATCAGCTGGTCGATGCGACCGCCGGGAGGAAGATGCGTTCTCTGATTGTGACTGATTCTCGCCACGTCATATTATCCGCACTGGCTCCCAATACTCTTCAGGAACGATTGTGTGGGCTAATGTCCAGGGCCCAGCTTGAGTTGGAGGAAGGCGAACTTGTCTCGTAAGCCACCAAGACCCAGGCTCATCGTCCTTTCTGCACCCAGTGGGGCAGGCAAAACCACGCTGTGCAAGATGCTGCTGGATGATTTTCGCAACGTCATTTTGTCTATCTCAGTGACGACAAGGTCGCCCAGGCCGGGCGAAAAAGAGGGGGTTGATTACCACTTTGTTTCTCCGCAAGAGTTTCAAAAAAAAGTGCAGGCGGGAGAGTTGGCTGAATGGGCCACCGTGCATGGCCATTCCTATGGCACGTTGAAATCAACCATAGACGAAGCTCTTGCTGCAGGAAAACATGTGCTTTTCGATATCGATGTTCAGGGTGCAAAAAGCCTTAAGCTCCTTTATAAGGAGCGGGTTTTACTCGTATTTGTTCACCCGCCTTCGATGAAAGTCCTCGAAAACAGGCTTCTGGCGCGGGGGAGCGACGCGGTGGAGTCTATTGAAACGAGGATGCGCAACGCATACAATGAAGTGGAATGGAGCAAGAACTACGATTACCAGCTCGTCAACGACGACCTCGGCAGGGCTTATCAGGAACTCAAGGAGATTATCAACAAAGAATGCCACTAACATCTCCCGACAGACAGGAGATTCATCAAGGTTCGCTGCAGGAACTTATACTCAAGGTGCGCCAATTTAATCCTGACGTTGACGGCGACCTGATAGAAAAGGCATACACTTTTTCGGCTAAACTTCATAAAGGACAAAAACGGTCAAGTGGCGAGCCCTATTTCTTTCATCCCCTTGAAGTTGCAAAAATCCTCGCAGAGCTGCAACTGGATACCGCCTCGATCGTCACCGGACTTCTTCATGACACTGTAGAAGATACTGTTGCGACGTTAGAGGAAATAGAAAAAGAATTTGGGAGTGAGATAGCGGCACTGGTTGATGGTGTAACCAAGATCAGCCAAATCACCTTTCAAACGAGTGAGGAGAAACAGGCCGAGAATTTTAGAAAAATGATTCTCGCAATGGCAAAAGACCTGCGCGTGATCCTGGTAAAACTTGCTGATCGAACCCACAACATGAGGACACTTGAGTACCTTGCTAAAGAAAAACAGGTGCTCATCGCGCAAGAGACTTTGGATATCTATGGCCCCATTGCCAACCGACTGGGTCTGTCTCAGTTGAAGCGCGAGTTGGAAGATTTGGCGCTTCGTTTTACAAAGCCTGAAATTTATTACCGGCTTGTGACTGAAGTGGCCAAGAAATATAAGGAGCGCGAAAAATACATCGAGGATGTCAGGCTCATGATCCAACAAACGCTTAAGGATCATGGATATTCCAATGGTTCAGTGACTGGACGCCCGAAACATTTTTACAGCATCCACAAGAAAATGGAGCGTAATCAGCTCAATTATGACCAGATATTTGATGTGACCGGTTTCCGAATTATTGTGGATTCGGTTGAGCAGTGCTATGGGGCGCTCGGAATGATTCATGCCATGTGGACACCGGTGCCCGGGCGCTTCAAAGACTACATCGCGATACCCAAGGCAAATTTTTATCAATCGCTTCATACTACGGTTGTGGGGCCGGCCGGTGAAAGGATAGAAATCCAAATCAGAACCGAGCAAATGCACCAGACCGCTGAACGGGGTATTGCGGCTCATTGGGCATACAAAGAAGGGAATGTGGATCCCAAGGAACGGGAAAAGTTCAGCTGGCTCAATCGGCTGGTTGAATGGAACCAGGACCTGAAAGATCCGAACGAATTCTTAGAAACGGTTAAGCTGGATCTGTTTGCCGAAGATGTCTATGTGTTTACTCCAAAGGGGAAGGTGATGGAATTCCCCTCCGGTGCAACGCCCATCGACTTCGCGTATTCGATTCATACGGATGTTGGCCACCACTGCATTGGCGCAAAAATCAATGGAAGAATTGTTCCCCTGAAGCATAAGCTGAAAAGCGGCGATACGGTTGAGATATTAACTTCACCGAACCAGCGTCCGAATAAGGATTGGCTAAAAATTGTTCGTACCTCACGGGCCAAGAATAAGATCCGGCAATTTATCAAAGCAGCAGAATTTGAGCGGTCGTTCCAACTGGGACGGATGATTCTTGAGCGCGAGCTTAAGGCCCAGGACGTGAAAGTAAAAAATTTTCCTAAAGAAAGTGACTTTGAGCCAATCACAAAGCAATTCGGATATAAAAGTACTGACGACTTACTGAGCGCGATTGGTTACGGAAAAGTTTCCATTTCAAAAATTATTCAGAAACTTGTTCAGAAGGAAACCACCGAAGAAAAGAAGGTGGAAAAGAAACCGATTGAGCGCATTTACGAGGAAGCTGCTCGCAAAAGTAAAACGCGTCAAACGGTGAAAGTGAAGGGGATAGAAGATCTGTTGGTGCGGTTTGCCCGTTGCTGCAACCCGGTGCCCGGTGATTCAGTCATTGGTTTTATCACTCGGGGCAGGGGAATCAGCGTCCATTCAAGGAAATGTCCGAAGGTTTTTGACAGCGATCCCCATCGTCTTATCGACATCGAATGGGATTTGAGCCAGAAAACTGAACGTAGGGTAAAAGTTCGCGTTGTTTGTGAAGACAGGCCAGGTCTTCTGGCAGACATGAGCCGGGTCATTCGGGACCAGAATGCAAATATATCGAATGCGCAAATCGGCACCACGAAAGATAAGAAAGCCGTGTGTGTGTTCTCGGTGACTATTCGCGATCTTTCTCATCTCAAGAAAATCATTTCCAGCCTAGAAGCAATCTCCGGCGTCATCTCCGTGGGCAGAGTCCAAAAGGGACCGTAGCACTTTCGTTGCGCTTTTCCCTATCGAAATCCTTTCGCCAGTCTTTCGAGGGAAGTTTCTGTCTTGTCTCGAAAGTAGTCATAGCGAACAACTTCACTTCGCCGGGACCCTAAGGATCTGTTTATCATCGGTGTTGCCTTGTTGGGTAAGGCCACTGCGCTTGTGACCAGAGACGCAGACTTGCTGGTCCTGAGGCAGGCTTCATCCCCGTTGGGAGACTTCCGACTCTGGTGCAAGATTGTCGTATGTGACCGAAAAACTCGCTCGCTGGGATTCGAGGTACCTTCCCACAAGTCCGCGGTGCTTGTCTTTGTTTTGGGATTGGTTGCTTTGTTTTGTCCGTGTCCGCAGCCACAGTTCCAGCAATACACAGCTGCCTTCGTTACACTGCAAATAAGATTAGAAAAAAATAGGGGGTGGAATAAGAGTGGCAAGATTGTTGGAGTAATCACATTGCCCGTCGATTTACGCTACCTTTTAGTCGATAAATCATTTGACCTATCGTCGGAGTGCTGGTTAATAAAATAACATGAATGCCCAACGTACTCTTCCTGTCT
>JACQOU010000427.1 GCA_016207775.1 Deltaproteobacteria bacterium | reverse complement strand
GTCGCAATAGTAATCCCGCGCTCCTTTTCTTCCGGCGCATTGTCGATCTGGTCGTAAGATCTTGCCTCAGCCAAACCCTTCTTAGCCAGCACCATCGTAATCGCAGAAGTCAGTGTCGTTTTACCATGGTCCACATGCCCAATGGTTCCCACGTTCAGATGCGGCTTCGTACGTTCAAATTTTGCCTTCGACATTATTTTCCTCCTGATGCTTTAGCGACAATTTCATGCGCTATATTCGTTGGTACCGGCTCGTAATGACTAAACTCCATTGTGTACGTCGCTCGTCCCTGACTAAGAGAGCGTAATTGAGTAGCATAGCCAAACATTTCTGCCAAGGGAACTTCCGCATCAATTACCTGGGAATTCCCTTGCGGTTCCATTTGCATGATCTTGCCGCGCCGTGAATTCAAATCACCAATAACATCTCCCATGTAGCTTTCAGGTACGATAACCTCAGCGGCCATGATGGGCTCGAGAAGGATGGGCGTAGCTCTTCGACATCCTTCCTTGAATGCCATTGACGCTGCGATTTTAAAGGCTATTTCGCTTGAGTCAACATCATGATAGGTGCCGTCAAAAAGAGTTACTTTAACATCGACAACCGGGTAGCCAGCTTGGATGCCTGCATCCAAGGCCTCTTTTACACCTTTATCGACGGCAGGAATGTACTCACGCGGAACAACTCCGCCTACGATCTTATTCTCAAACTGATAACCGGAGCCACGCTTTAGGGGTTCGATTTTAAGCCACACATGACCATATTGGCCGCGGCCTCCTGTTTGCTTGATGTATTTGCCTTCCTGCTCCATCGGTTTAGTAATGGTTTCTTTGTACGCAACTTGCGGTTTTCCAACGTTCGCTTCGACCTTAAACTCCCGTAACAGTCGGTCGACAATGATTTCAAGGTGAAGCTCACCCATACCGGAGATAATGGTTTGATTGGTCTCGGTATCCACTTTCAGCTGAAAGCTCGGATCTTCGATAGCAAGCTTCTGTAATGATAGAGAAAGCTTCTCCTGATCGGCCTTGGATTTTGGTTCAATTGCAATGGAAATAACCGGTTCAGGAAAGTGCATGGATTCTAGGGCAATCACTTGGTCTTCATCGCAAAGGGTGTCGCCCGTGCGGGAGTATTTAAGTCCAACTGCAGCTGCAATATCGCCAGCTTTCACCTGAGTGATCTCAATCTGCTTGTTAGCGTGCATTTGGAGCAGCCTTCCAATGCGCTCCTTTCTGTCTTGTCGTGTGTTCAGCACATAGGACCCGGAATTCAGGACGCCTGAGTAAACCCGGAAAAAGGTGAGCTGTCCGACATAGGGATCACTTAAAATCTTGAAAGCAAGTGCTGCAAAGGGCTCGTTAGAATCGGCCTTACGCTCGAGATGTTTCTCAGAATTCTTAGGATGCACCCCCTTAACCGGGGGCTTATCGAGCGGAGAGGGAAGAAATGTGACGACGGCGTCCAGTAGGGGCTGCACGCCCTTATTCTTAAAAGCAGAACCGCAAAAGGTTGGAACGATCTTAGCTTTGATACATGCGGCACGAGCTGCTTTGCGAACCTCATCAGTAGTCAGTTTTTGACCGTCCAGAAACTTATGCAAAACCTCTTCGTCTTCCTCGGCAACTGCATCGACTAGTTTTTCGTAATAATGGGCCGCTGCCTCTTTAAGATCAGCGGGGATTTCGGCCACCCGGAATTCATCCCCCTCTTCGCTGATATCCCAAAGAAGCGCTTTTTGTTCGATGACGTCCACTACGCCGATAAATTTATCCTCTGCACCGACTGGGAAATTAAAAACCACAGGCTTCGCATTCAGTTTTTCAACGATTGAATGGACGCTCTTATCGAAATTTGCTCCGACTCTGTCCATTTTATTGAGGAAAGCCATGCGGGGAACACCGTAGCGATTTGCCTGACGCCAAACGGTTTCGGATTGGGGTTGCACTCCGGCAACGGCATCAAAAATCACCACCGCTCCGTCCAGCACGCGGAGGCTGCGTTCGACCTCAATCGTGAAATCCACGTGTCCAGGAGTATCGATAATGTTGATTCGGCAGTCCTTCCAAAAGCAGGTTGTGGCCGCTGAAGTAATGGTGATGCCACGTTCCCGTTCCTGGGGCATGTAATCCATAACGGTGTCACCATCGTGGACTTCACCCATTTTGTGAGTAACACCCGTGTAATAAAGGATTCGCTCGGTTGCGGTGGTTTTACCGGCATCGATATGCGCAACGATTCCGATATTTCTAAGTTTCGTAAGGTCTGTAATGCGAGGTACTTCCGCCATGGCCTGTTACCAACGGTAATGTGCGAAGGCCTTATTTGCTTCGGCCATTCGATGAACATCTTCTTTTTTCTTGACCGCTTCACCGCGATTTTCGGCGGCGTCAAACATTTCGGCGGCAAGTTTGTCTGTCATTGAGGTTCCCTTACGATTGTCGGCATAGAGAGTGAGCCAACGTAAGGCAAGAGAGTTTCTTCTTTCGGGTCTCACCTCGACAGGAACCTGGTAGGTAGACCCGCCTACGCGTCTAGATTTGACTTCAATAGAAGGGCGAAGATTGGACAACGCCTTTTTGAAAACCTTCATGGGGTCATCTTTGGTCTTCTGATGGATTATTTCAAAAGCGCCGTAGACGATCCCTTCCGCCGTGCTTTTTTTCCCTTTGTGCATGATCGTGTTGATAAACCGAGTCACGAGTTTTTCATTATATTTACAATCAGGATGAGTCTCCCGAACAACGATATTTCCTCTCCTTGGCATTATACTTTACCTACCTTTGAGCCGTACTTTGATCTTCCTTGTTTTCTGTTCTCAACCCCGGTTGTATCGAGGGTGCCCCTGATGATGTGGTAGCGTACGCCCGGCAAATCTTTCACACGTCCGCCCCTAATCAACACGACCGAATGCTCCTGCAGATTATGACCTTCACCCGGTATATAAGAAGTCACCTCGTACCCGTTTGTGAGACGGACCCGAGCCACTTTTCTTAAGGCTGAGTTTGGTTTTTTGGGGGTGGTCGTATACACACGCACACAGACACCCCTTCTTTGTGGGCAAGCCGTCAGCGCAGGAGCCTTTGTTTTATTTCTGGCCGCTGCCCTTCCAGCACGAACTAATTGGTTTATCGTCGGCATTCCTATCCCTCAGTACTATAAACTAAGCAGCTGTAACAAAAGGATTTTTCAATGTCAACGAGTTTGATGAGTTGGGTTACGTAAAATAGTCAGAATGGCTATTGACTCGCAGTGACGGATGGTTTACAAACCGCACAATTTTGAGGCTACCTAAGAAGTAGCTCTTGGGTAGAGAAGAAACATGTACGGCAAGTTCTTATTAGTTTTAATAGGCCTGCTCTTCCTGGCAATCACTGATCTTGCTGCAAGACATTTGGTTAAGGCGTCCGCACATACCTGCACGGAAAATCTCCACCCCGTTCTAGTCAATGGTGAGTTTAACAAACTCGTACACGAAGCAGCAGAGTGTAAGTAAACTGAGAGAGAGCTCACTGGCGGAGCCCAGAGCCGGGCTTTTCATACCTAAACTAGTACCAGCTTTCATGGGATGTAAAAGGCGAGTATAAGGGTGAAAAGATGAATGGAAAACGAGCGAAAATTGAGGGTGCCCATTCGGTTTTGGATCGGATTGTAGATGCTCTTGTCTGTGCCTACTCCCCCCAGAGCATTTATCTCTTTGGCTCAAGAGCTCGGGGCGATGCGGGATCCGATAGCGACTATGATCTGCTGGTTGTTCTTCGAAAACCAATTAAAAAAAAATTGCGCCGGGACGTCCAATTGGTTCTTTGGCGCGCAGGGATTTCTGCGGCAGCGGACGTGGTGATTCTGACTAAGGAAACATTCGAGGCAAAACTAACCGTAAAGACTTCTTTACCGAGTATTGCAGCATCCGAAGGGAAACTGCTATATGCCGCTTGAATCCGAAGGGGAAAAGGAAACGCGATCATGGTTGGAGAAAGCCGGCGAAGATCTCAGAACAGCCGAAATTCTCTATAAGGCAAAACCACCAGTGCTTGCCCATGTAATGTTCCATTGCCAACAGGCTGTGGAAAAGACCCTGAAAGCCTTTCTTACGCAGCGCGAAATTCCATTTCGAAAGACTCATAATCTGCGTGAAATAGGAGATCAATGTCTTTCGGTAGACCCTTCTCTAAGGGAACTTGTAGAGGCTTCTATCCCGCTAAGCGACTATGCCTGGGAATATCGATATCCGGGAGAAGACGAGGAACCTACACGCAAAGAGGCCCAGCAAGCGATTGCTATTGCGAAAAAAGTATATCGTATTATTGCGAAAAAGTTGCCTTCTGCTAAGCGGAAATAAGAGAGTGGGATCCACACACTCCTTACGGTTTACTCGGGTATTCCATTTTCCCATTTCCTACCTTAAGGAGTGTCGCGGCATTGCATTTTTATGGGATTCTCCCGGCACTTTAATGAAGTC
>JACQOU010000425.1 GCA_016207775.1 Deltaproteobacteria bacterium | reverse complement strand
GGTCAAGATGTCTCTTGTCGTCCAAAAATACGGTGGTTCAAGCCTCGCTAGTCCAAGGCATATCCGACACGCAGCCGATCGGATAGCTGGGCTAAAGCGCTCCGCCCAAGGGGTTGTTGTTGTGGTATCCGCGATGGGCCGAACCACCGATCATCTTATCTCGCTTGCCCGCAAGACGGTGAGTAACCCCTCTGAACGCGAGCTGGATATGCTGCTTACGGTTGGCGAACGAATATCGATGGCCTTACTTGCCATGGCCCTTCACGAACAAGGGATTGCAGCCATTTCTTTCACTGGTTCCCAGTCTGGAATTGTGACCAGTCCTGATCACACGGACGCAAGGATTATTGATATTCGAGCCCATCGAATTTTGGCTGAGCTGGCTCAAGGAAAAGTCGTCATTGTGGCTGGCTTTCAAGGAGTCAGCGAGCAGAAGGAGATCACCACGCTCGGGCGTGGAGGGTCGGACACCACTGCCGTTGCTATCGCCGCTGCCCTAAAAGCTTCCCGGTGTGAAATTCTTACCGATGTAGATGGCCTTTTTACAGCAGATCCAAGGCTTGTCCCGAATGCCCAGTTATTACCGACCTGTTCCTATGATGAAGCGTTGGAGCTCGCCAACTTGGGCGCAAAAATGCACTCTCGGAGTATCGGGCTCGCCAAGCGCTATTCTGTCGACGTTAGAATTTTGTCCAGCATGAATGACCGATGCAAGGGCACTCGCCTGATTGTTGGTGGGAGTCCGCAGGAGAAATCGATGGAAAAACTCATTATTCGCGGTATTGCGACCAGCGACGGCTACCATCACTTCAGGGTTCGAATGAAGTTAAAAGAAGTTTTACCCGTCCTAAAAGAGTGCCGTGTACCCATTCATTTTATCCACAGTAGTTTGAACGACGTAAGCTTTCTGATCTCGAAAGAAAGAGCTGCTGAAACAAAGAAGAAACTCGAACATTTTGATTCAATCGAAGAAACACCGAAGGTTGCCACTGTGTCAGCGGTCGGTGAGGGTCTTTGTTCTGCACCAGAAGTGCTTCCACTGTTTATGGAAGCCATTCAAGAAGCTGGGGTCGAGTGTCTGCTTTTGTGCTCGAATTCAGTTTCCATTACCGCGGCCCTCCCCAGTGACCAATGTAAAAAGCTTGCCATCCGATTGCACGAAAAACTGATTGAAGGAAATAGTGCACCTAAGCAGGCAAACACATCGGAGCTCGAGCTTGGAACCTGTAATGCGTAGCGAAATTAGCGGACGACGATAGGTAACCAAAATCGCAAATCTGGCAACAAACGGCTTGCCCTGGCACGAACGTAGAGAATCCAACTTACCTCGCGCTCCGCATCTGATGAACTGGGTTCCAGATGCGTAGGCAACGTCACATGGACTATCCCATCTTTTTGAAATTTTAGTGGGAGGTGCGCCGCCATAATGGCCTGGTGAAGTGGCTGAGTATGTCGGCTCTGATCTTCACCAGAACCCTCAATAAACGTTTCAACTACTTGCAAACTGACCTCCAAAGTCCGCAATTGGACAGGTTTGTGTTCAAAGCTCCAATGCAAGGCGAGTATGTCCCCGCGACGAAACTGATCTTTTTCCAGTTTCAATTTCAGCGAGGGATAAAGAGAAGCCAGAAACAGGCAGACGGTTAGAACGATAAGACCTAAACCAACCAATAAAAACGGTATAAGAAACAGACTGAAAAGCATTCCTAAAGTGCTGCCGTCCAGCAGGTCGATGAACCCGAAACCAATGAAACCGTTCCACAAAACGGTAAAGAAAAAAATGATGCCGGCCACCATCCGGTAAGATGCACGCGTGGACACCTGAAAGGTGCCATCCGGCTGGCGAGCAGCAAATAGGGACTGACTCGGCGAGGCCTGTCTCAAACCTTTGGAGCGCGGGCGCTTCCTGAGTCTTTCAATCGTGCCCATCTCATTTGCTCCTAGGTTCACCAGAAAATCATCCATGCCTTGGGTAAGATGGCGAAGGACAGAGCGAGCACCAATAAAAAATAATGCTAGACCGAGAGCAAAGAATATAAGCCCTATTGCCCCAAAAAGAAAAAGAATGAATGCCGATTCGCTTGGCGAGAATTTTCCGTTCAAATAACGATAAAAAGCAGGCCACCAGTGCTGTTGGAAAAGATAGGCTGGAACGCTGGCAAATAGGAGTCCGAAAGTCGATTGAACGAAAAAAAGGACCAGAGCCAAAGCCCACAAAAACACCTTAACACCATCGGGAAGGTCCCCCTTTTGCCACGGCAAAAGCATGCCTTATTATACCCTCTTCGACGGATACAAATTGGTGATAAATCCCTGGTACGATATTCTATTGCGTCAAAATGGCACAGACTATTTCAGTTGCTCAAAAAAGGCGTTGACGCGACAATAAGTTTATTCAGCTAGTTTGCATTCAGTTTTATATCTTGAAGGAGTTTTCTTATGAACGGCGGAATAGTCCGCTCGGTTGCCTTATTCATGGTCCTGCTTTGCCTAGCTCTGTGGGCCAGACAAGCGGAGGCAAGAAGAAGAGCGGGGTTTTATTCTCAAAGTCCTCGAACGCACTCTCAGACAAGCGCACATAAAAGATCGGTTGCGGAATCTGCTACGCCCCTTTCCGATGAAAAAGCGGAACTTATCCACTGTGACTATCCCGATTGCGCTGGCGGAATGGCACAAGGAATGTGCCGTATTGGACTCGACAACGACGGGGTAAAACGTTCGTATCTTCTTCACATTTTGGATGATGGCACACTCGCTGTTTCAACAGAAGGACGATGGACTCCTGCTGAACCGCACATCAGTGGACAACTATTTGAACGTTACAAGGACAGATCTTTTGACGATATCGATGCAGAACGGGTATCGCAATTTCAGAATTATTACCAGCAGAACATTGTTCCGCGACAGAATACCGGCACAGGGCTAACTTCACCGTTCCAGACCAACCTTCCACAACTTCCTCAGCCTGCTAAACCCCAGCATGGCGTACAGCCGTCCCTAACTCAACCCAAATCACCCCTGGCTGATGCAAATTCTACAGAGTTATCGGCATTGATTACAGACTTTCCTAAGATTCGCGAAATGTCACTGGACCAACTTCTCGGCTTTGCAAAAAAGGCTACAAGTGGCGATTTAGATAGCCAGATGAAGAAATCGACTAGCCGCGACGTGTATGAAGCTCTCAAATTAGCCGGATACGCACAATCCGAGAAGTTTGATGAGGTTCTCCAAAATGCTGCGGCCGAGAGGCTGAAGCGTTGGAGAGCTGCGGACGTGAAAGCAAAGCCAAGCCATCTTGCACCCCTTGAAACTGCAGTTGCCTATTTTAGGCTGGTTGCCAGACCAACGGATGAAAATATTAAGATCTTGAAAGATCTTCAGAAAGAAAAATCTCTAACTATCGAAGATATTGAGGAAGCCATCAAGGCCCTTGAAGCAAGGCGAAAATAAGAGCTTACCGGAGCGAGGCCATTATGAACGATAAAAAACAACGCAAAAATCCTGACGGTGAAAAGTTGCAGAGCGAAAAACCAAGTCCCACTATTGTAGGAGGAAGGCCACCTC
>JACQOU010000442.1 GCA_016207775.1 Deltaproteobacteria bacterium | reverse complement strand
GAAAGAGACTGGGTAGCAGTTCGAATGAATCTCGCATTCATTGGCATTAAGAATGACCATGGCCCCTTGGCCAGATCAGAGCGCAACACCGTGTACATTGGCCGCTTGGTTGCTATTGGGCGAGCCTCCTTGCGTTTGCCTTTAAGCAGTTGTCCTCCGAAGGCCCTCACTTGCTTGAGACTTGGAAGAAGTCGTTGAAGCATGATGATGTCTTAGCATTTTACGACGATAAATCAATAGAAAATGGGTAGCGTATAAGTGATTTTGCGTCGACAAAATACCACCGCCCCCGCAATATTAGCCTCATCGTAACAGCAATTACCGAAATCATAAGGACAGATCTTTTGCCCTTCGCACCGACCAACACCCGCTAGTTCCTGAGCAGAGTCACCCTATAAAGCATCACCCATCAATCCAAAATGGTTGATGTACCAGTCGGATGCCTCCGTGCAGATTTCAGCATCGACAGATGGCATAACGCAAAATCATATTTTATAGGATCCGAGGCATCATAGGCCCGAAGCCGGTCTGTGGCCTGTTCAGCCACTTTCCAGGTTGCATTGTTTGTACGGGCCCAACCCAAAAAATTCAATGTCTTAAGCAAGTGAGTGTCGAGAGGTAAAATGAGTTGGGAAGGACGTATTGAGCGCCAGAGTCCCAGATCGATTCCATCGCGTCTTCTCACCATCCACCTGAGAAACAGATTGAGTCGTTTGCATGCGCTTCCCCGGCAGGGATCAGGTATTAAATACTTGAGGCTCCGTTTTCTTTCTTGGGCTGCCATTGATAGGTGGTTTGGAATTTCCAGGTGAGTAAACTGGTGGACAAAACCTGAAAGTGCCGTTTTCATAGGAACCTGGCTGCCACCGTCAGAGCAAGCGATAAAAAACTGCTCTATGGATGAGAATCGCCTCAAAACGCAAGAGAGCCAAAAGCAAACTATTTCAATGTCCTCGCCTGTTGTGAATCGATGTTTGAAGCCATTGAATTTTTTCGCGAACGATTGATCGATCAGGCTGGTGCGGGGGTTTGGGCCCAGCACGCTGAGTATTTTGGACACTGAAGAGAAAATCGTCTTTACGTTTCCATAGGCAAGAAGTGCAGTCAGAAAGGCGACGGGTTCTTGGTCGGCTGGGTTGCGATAATTGTGTACGAATCGGATCGGGTCTTGTTCGACAAACAAAGCCTGATGGTGTGCTCGGTATGTATCTTCCAAGAAATTTTTCTCGGAAGACGATGGCTGATTTCCCATGGGTAGGGGAGTTATACCTTGACTGGAGAGAAATGGAAGAGGGAATTATTCTGCTTTAATTATTCTGCTTTAATTATTCTGCTTTAATTATTCTGCTTTCTTCAGTAAGTGGCGGAAACGGGGGCAATCGTCCAGCTGAAACTTAAATTTTTCTTTGGATTCGAGCTTGCGCGCAATCTTCAAGATCTCTTTTCGGGCACCCTGAATCAATTCATGCTTGGGTTGGGGGCCGATTTGCTCTTCTTCATCTTTTAGCTGCTTGATCTCTCGAAATCCAAGCCGTGTACAAAGTTTTTTTCTGAAATCCTCATCCGTCCCCTTTAAAGAATAGGCCAGCACGGCAGGGGGAACGGCGCTTACCAGTTCCCCTATGATGTCTTCATCCAAATAGATGAGTTCTTCGAAGAATACCGTTCTTTCTAGAACCGATGCCAACAAGTGAACATCTTCCCGTTGCACATCTTCGATAAGCTTTTCTCTTTTTTCGGGGGTTGCTTGCTCAATGATCTGAGCCAAAGCAACCACTCCATCTGAATGGTGCTTGAAACGCTCAAGGCTAATACGTCGTTCATTTCTCGCCATTGGTGTACCCCGCTAGGATGTGCTAGAAACAGCGTTTTTCTTTCTGCGACGCGTCTTAAAACGTGGGCAATCGTTGAGTTCAAAGATAAACTTTCCTTGTGCTTCCAATGCACGCGCCGTTTTAAGGACCTGGATGCGTGCGCCAAGAACAAGTTGCACGGGGACATCTGCCCCCATTTTGTCTTGCTCTTCCTGGAGCTGGCGCATTTCACGAAAGCCCATCTGTTTGAGCATCTTTTTTTGAAATTCCTCGGGCATTCCGCGAATGGCAAAAGCAAGTATTTTTGGGGAGGTCTTTGAAAGCACTTCAGCAAGAATGCCCTCATCCACATAAGTGAGTTCTTCGAAGAAAACGACTTTTTTCATCACGGACCATAGAAACTCGCTGTCTTCTTCTTGTGCCTGTTCGATGATTCGGGACCGGTTCATAGGCTCCGCTTGCTCAATCAAAGTGGCGAAGTCTATAATTCCCTGCAGGCTTTTCTTGTATCTTTCAAGGTGGAACTTCTTGCGTTTTAAATTCAGCATTTCATCCTATTTTAAATGGAGTGTGATGCGAGCTCAAGGGCAGTGTCACAAATCATTATACTATGCCGAGTTATATACTTTCCATTGACCAAGGGACCACGGGAACAACGGCCCTAATATTCGATGAGAACCTTGAAATAAAGGGGCAAGCAACAACCGATTTTCCACAGCATTTCCCAAAAGCCGGCTGGGTGGAACATGACTTGGAGGAGATCTGGTCGTCAGTCTGCTTGTCCGTCAAGAGCGCTTTGGAGCGCGCGTCAGTGCCGGCCAGCTCCATTGCTGCCATTAGTCTAACCAACCAACGTGAGACCAGCTGCCTGTGGGATCGTGCTTCTGGTAAGCCAGTTGCAAAAGCGATCGTTTGGCAGGATCGAAGAACCGGGCCCTACTGCGAGCAACTGAAAAAAAAGGGGGTGGAACGTGAAATCATTCGAAGATCGGGGTTACTTTTGGACCCCTACTTTAGCGCGACCAAAATTGTTTGGATGTTGAAGAATATACCGGGGACAAAAGGACTGGCCAAGAAAGGTAAAATAGTTTTTGGAACGATTGATAGCTTCCTTCTTTTTCGTTTGAGCGGAAACCACGTCACAGAACCATCCAATGCCAGTCGGACCCTGCTCATGAATCTGAAAACTTGTGCTTGGGACGATTCATTGATTAAGCTTTTTGGGATTCCAAGGGGCATTTTGCCCGAAATATATCCAAGTGCTGTGGAATACGGCAGGACCAAGGGGTTTCCACACCTGCCCGACGGAATCCCCATTACCGGCATGGCGGGCGATCAACAGGCAGCGTTATTTGGTCAAGCTTGTCTGGATCAAGGGACGGTGAAATGTACGTACGGAACCGGGGCATTTATTCTCGCGAATACGGGCAATAAGCCGGTCTTTTCGCGGCATCGCTTATTGACAACGGTTGCCTGGAAAATCGGAGACACGACAACTTACGGGCTGGAGGGCAGTGCTTTCATTGCGGGCGCAGCCGTGCAGTGGGCGAGGGATGGACTGGGCATTATTAATAAATCCTCTGAGATAGAGGCATTAGCCCGTTCAGTGGATGATTGCGATGGGGTTACTTTTGTTCCCGCGCTCTCTGGAATCGGCGCACCCCATTGGCTCTTTAGGGCTACGGGGCTGTTGACCGGGGTTACTCGCAGGACAACCAAGGGTCATATCGCCAGAGCCGTTCTTGAGGGGATTGCCTTCCAAGTGCGTGAGCTCTTAGTGGCCATGACAAAAGATTACGGAAAAAAATTGAGTCCGATAAAAGTTGACGGAGGGGCATCTGCAAATAATTTATTGATGCAGTTTCAGGCAGATATCCTAAATACTGAAATAGTTCGTTCAAAGATCATGGAAACAACCGCGTTGGGCTCGGGGCTGCAGGCAGGGCTCGCCATTGGAATGTGGAAAAGTTTCGACGAAATTAGAAAAAAATGGAAATCCGCTGAAGCATTTCGGCCCCAAATGAAAACGGCTGAGAGCCGCAGGCAAATCGGGCGCTGGGATAAAGCAGTTTCCGCTGTAAAACTTTTGGCAAACGTTAGGTAATATCTACCAATTCACCCACATGCTCTACAGGAAAAAGCTCAATGGGAAGTTTTTCTTTTGTCTCTTTGGCCACTCGCTTGGGGACAAATGCTCTACGCAGACCTATTCTGTATGCTTCCTTCAGCCGGATCTCCGCCTTTGGGATGCTTCGTACTTCTCCGCCGAGGCCCACTTCGCCAAAGAAAACACAATCGGGCGGAACCGCTTTGCCAGTATGGCTCGAGATGAGAGCGGCAATGACTCCAAGGTCCATAGCCGGCTCAGTTAACCTCAACCCTCCCGCGATATTCACATAGACATCCTGATCGTAAAGCCGGAACCCACCACGTTTTTCCAAGATAGCCACCAGTAGCGATACCCTATTGGGATCAAGCCCAATGGAAGTTCGCCTGGGTATAGAAAGTGAGGTAGGTGAGACCAGTGCTTGGATTTCGACTAAAATGGGGCGCGTCCCTTCCAAGCTTCCTCCAATTACGGACCCAGGTATGTTTTGGGGTCGTTCCGACAGAAAAAACTCAGACGGGTTTCGTACGCCTCGCATTCCATCCGAGCCCATTTCAAAAACAGCGACTTCATTGGTGGAGCCAAAGCGATTCTTGATCGATCTCAAAAGGCGGTAATTTTGAGATGATGTTCCCTCAAAATACAGAACAACGTCTACCATGTGTTCAAGAACCTTGGGGCCGGCAATCGCTCCTTCCTTTGTTACATGGCCCACAAGAAAAGAAGCAATTGTTTTTGATTTAGCTAATGAAATCAGTTGGTGGGCATTATTGCGAAGTTGTCCCACACTGCCCGGTTGAGACTCAAGCTGTGAGCTGTATACGGTTTGAACCGAATCGACGATGAGCAGGTCTGGTGAGAACTTTTCCACGTGTGAAAGAATGATCTCAAGATCCGTCTCGGTGACCAGGAAAAGGTTAGACTGCTGAATACCAAGCCTGGCTGCCCGCAGAGCGATTTGACTGGCGGATTCTTCGCCACTTACATACAGGATTTTTTTGTTGTGAGCAGCGAAATGATCGGCCGCCTGTAATAGAAGGGTTGATTTGCCAACCCCCGGCTCACCCCCAAGGAGGATGACGCTTCCAGGGACAAGGCCGCCACCCAGAATATTATCAAATTCTTCCAATCCTGATACGACCCGCGTGAATGTTTCGCAGGCCAGTTCGGAAATGGGCTTGGGAACACTCAGGGACTGGCTTGGCGCCTCTCGTTTTGTTGAATACGCTATTTCACGCTCTTCAACGACGCAGTTCCATTCGCCACATTCCTGGCAACGCCCAACCCATTTAGAATGCCGGGACCCACACTGTTGGCAGACGAAAAACCATTTTTCTTTCACTCCACAGAAGTGACAGAAAGGCCCTCCATAAGTCAAATGGTTGAATATGCACGCCCCGTATTGCAAATGTGGTGATGTTTGCTAAACTTAATTTAAGGCACACAAGAGCCTGCAAGACTTGGTTCCTACTTTCTAACAAAAACCAACCTGACTATATGGATGCTATCAAACTGGAGCTACTGACGCTTCTGCGTCGCAATGACTTTTTGAGAGCTGCTTTACTGGTAGACAAGTTACTGGATCCTTCTTTTGATCCAGAGCCGTTCGTGCATACGGTAATGGGCTTGTCTGCTGAAGTGTGGAGCCGTTGCTCGTCGTCTCGCTACGATCCCGTACTGAAGATCCAAGCAATTAACAGAGTGCTGTTTGAAGAATTTGGCCTTGAAGGAAGCACAGGGCGTCACAAGAACCTCATCGACGATCCCATGCAGTACTATTTGAGGCATGTGCTGGAAAGTAAAAAGGGAAGTCCGCTGACCATCGCGATACTGTACTTGGCGGTTGCCCAACAATCTGGTCTTGAATGCGAATGTCTTGCTTTTCCCTCGAACTATTTTCTCAAAATTGATGAGTCTACAGAGTTCTATTTGGACCCCTTTGAGCGCGGAAAGGTGTTGGATACGGAAACGTTCCAACGAAAGTTAAGATCAGCGTTTCAGCGGCATCGTTTATTATCCACGAATCTGTATGAAAAGGTGAGCGGTCAACAACTTGTTGCTCGTCTCTTGCAACAATTGAAGCACGCGTACATCCTGAAGGGGGACGCCTTGCATGCACTTCGGGCCGTGGAACTTTTGACAGCGCTTTTTCCGCAGTCACCCGAATTGACGCGTGATAGGGGCATTTTATATTGCGAAATGGAGTACTTTTCGAAGGCAATGAAGGACCTGAGGTATTACTTAAAGAGCCGCCCAAATGCCGACGATATCGGTGAAATAAGGAAATTAACGTCGATGTTGAGGGGGTACCGCGAAACGATGAATTAAAACTATTTGAGGATCTTTCTTACTTGCTCGACGATTTTCTTTGCTGAAATGCCGTACTTGTCGTAGAGTTCTTCTGCCTTTCCCGACTCGCCAAAATTATCTTGAACGCCTAACCTAACCAGCCTGGCACGAGAATGCCCATCGGAAAGCACTTCAGCCACGGCCGTTCCCAGGCCGCCTATTACATTATGATCTTCGACCGTAACTAACGTGCGGCACTTATCACCGAGTGTTCTGATAAGAGCGCGGTCGATGGGTTTAATGGTATGAATATCGATTACCCATGGATTATATTCGGAAAGATCTTCGGAGGCCTTAAGCGCTTCGTAGACGGTCGCCCCCGTTCCGATAAGAGCCAGGTCGTCCCCTTCTTTGAGCAAAATGGCTCTTCCACTTTGAAAAACCTGTTCACTGCGGTAAAGCGTTGGAACCTTCTGTCGAGTTAATCGTAAGTAGACCGGCCCAACGTGAGCAGCCGCAAAGCGAACGGCTGCATGAGTCGTTAAATCGTCAGCAGGTTGCAATATGGTCATCCCAGGAACCGCTCGCATAGTATTGATGTCTTCCAAACCCATTTGTGTGTAACCATCTTCTCCGATCCCTAGTCCCGCATGGGTACCCACAATCTTAACATTGGTTCGGTTGTAGCCGATCGAAACGCGAATCGTCTCGTAACGTCCTGTGACAAAACAACCGAAGCTGCAGACAAAGGGAATAAAGCCGCTCAACGCTAATCCCGCTGCCGTTCCGATCATATTCGATTCGGCAATTCCCATCTGGAAAAAGCGCTCTGGAAAGGATTTTGCGAAGAGCACACTTTTTGTACTGACACTTAAGTCGGCATCCAAAACAACAATATTGGGAACTTCAGCGCCCACTTTTTGCAGTGCTTCGCCAAAGGACTCTCGAGTGGCTTTTGAACCGTTACTCATAGTCTAGCCCTAAGCTCGGACAGAGCCTTTTTGGTCTCTTCCTCGTTGGGCGCAGTGCCGTGCCACTTGATTTGATTCTCCATGAAGGAGACTCCCTTACCCTTTATCGTTCGGGCAATAATGATCGTCGGTCGATCCTCTTCTTTTCGTGCCTGCTCTAAAGCGGCCAAAATTTCAGAAAAGTTATGCCCGTCAATGCTGGTTGTTGCCCATCGAAATGCTCGCCACTTTTCATCGATAGGAGAGATGTCCATTATCTCCTTAACCGTTCCATCAATTTGTCCATTATTGTTATCCAAAAAAACAATTAAATTATTGAGTCCATACTTGGGGGCGGACATGGCTGTCTCCCAAATTTGCCCCTCCTGACACTCTCCGTCACCTATCAGGCAGAATACTTTCTGCTCTTTCTTTTGAAGCTTAAGTCCCAAAGCCATTCCTTGTGCAATTGAAAGGCCCTGACCGAGCGATCCAGTTGAAGCTTCAATAAAAGGTAGCGCAATGCGATCCGGATGCCCCTGAAGTCTTGAGTTGATCTGCCGTAAAGTTCCCAGTTCCTCCTGACCGATACATCCAGAACGAACCAAAACGCTATACAGAGCGGGGACTGCGTGTCCTTTCGATAGAATAAAGCGGTCTCTGTCTTCCCAATACGGATTTTTCGGATCAAAATGCATTTCGTGAAAATAAAGCGCAACGAGAATGTCAATGGCTGACAGAGAGCTTCCCGGATGCCCACTTCCTGCCTTGCTGATCATCTCAATAATGTCCAGTCGACATTCCGTGGCGAGGCGCTGCAGTTTTTCTATGAGTTTGGTTTCGGGCATTGGGCCATTATTTATCTTTGTTTTTGTTCACTTGCAAGGGCTTCCGAAGGGTTAGACTGTTGATCGATAATACTGGAAAGCTTTCGAACCAAGAACTCAAGCTTGCGATCGGCGTCCCCAGCGCTATGTACCTTGCGGTATTCGAGCACAAAACGGTAAAGCAGATGCTGCTCTTCCTGAGGGTTTGCCATGAAGTGAGCCAAGCGAATAACGCTATCGTAAGGGGTACGCGCTAACCAATGGTGCGGCAGAACTCTGCCTCGAGCAAGCAGCTCTTTAATGAAGTGGCTCGCATCAGCCGGATAGAGACGGATAAATGTGGGGCTCATGAAAGTGAACAATCGATCAAGCTCCTGATCAGAAATCTCGTCCCAACACGTGCCGATTAAACGAAGGAGCTTTAATTTGGTGAGATCGTTGTAGGGATTAATTTCGAGAAAATGAAGCAGCAAAGCGATTGGGGAGTGCACTCTATCATACTCTTTTGGGGGGGATACGTTTGACCAATAAGTATATTCAAGCCGGGTTTGCAGGTAAGGGGGCCATCGTTGAAATTTTCTGATGAGCAGTGCTGCGACGGCTCCAGAAACAAAACCTCCAACGTGTGCCATATGGTCGACGCCATCAAAATAGCCGGGCGAAAGCTGTGCGGCCGACAAGATCATTTCTAACAAGATGACATCCACAAAAAAGAACCACGAAGTTTTCAATGGAATGATCCCTTGTTGGCTTGGAAACCAAAAGAAGTATCTCGTTCGATAATTAAAGTTGTAAACATAATAGGTTCCCATCAGAGCAAAAATTCCAGCGCTTGCACCAATGTGAGGAACAAACTCTGAAACGGGCAGCGAGGCGAGCATGCTGGAGGAGATTCCAAAGGTTCCTCCTAAGACAAAGAGCATAAAGATCGTCGGAAAAGAAAGAAAGGTAGAGCAAATTCTTACGCCCGCAAAGATCCCAATAAGATTGAGCAGTAAATGGAGTAAATTTCCGTGCAAGAAATTTGCGATCAGTAACCGTGCAATATTCCAATCTCCTCTGCAGGGTGCAATTTTTATTAAGGGGCGAAGCTTGAGATAAGTTCCGATGGTTTTTCCGCTGGGGGTATAGATATCATCTGTTTGCGTGACCACTCTGAGGCTTTCGATGTAAGTGGTATCCGAAGTGATGATGGAAAAACTTTCCAGATAGGCGATGCAAAGGAAAAGAACAAAGATAAGAGCAGGCCACAGCGGTGGCATATGAGGACGAGGGACTTCCGGCGAAATAGGCATCAATAAAATCATGGTCCTCCGCGTATTTTCTTAACGGTGCTGGCGCTAATCAGATCGTGGAGCGCTCTCATATCTTGCCGCAAAAGTGGCAGAAAAAAGCCAAAACCAAGCGTGCAAAAGCTCAATACTTTACCGATTAACTCTCTCAGCAATGCTTCTCTTAAGCCGAGCCTCTGACCCGACAGGACGTTAACTACTCGGAGACCGAGTAGGAGCTTGCCCGGAGAGCCGCCAAATCGCGGGAGCGTCCAGATGCCGTAATGCCAAAAAAACACACAGGTCAGCGCGTAGCGCAACGGCTGGAGCCAATGGCTGATAACGGACTCCATCGCAATGCTCAGACGTCGCGTAGCGGACCATATCAAAAAAAGGAAGATGCAATCCAGAAAGAAAGCAGCGGCACGTTGGAGAAAGGGGGCTTGTGGACAATCAAGAAAATGATCTTCTTCCGCTTCCCGTAAAGCATCAGAAACAGAGCGCTTGGGCCTTCGCTTGGCTGGTAAGTAAGTCCCCACACCGCCCTCACCCTGGCAGAATAAGTTGATTGAACAGCACGAAAATTCTCTCGGCATCATTGAACACGTGCTCTAAGAATTCAGTCGTAAAGGGGTGGCCGGCGCTCAGTGTGCGGCTACGAAGCTTGTGGCTTCTGGCCAGCCTAAAAAACAGCTCGATGTTTTGTGTCGAATCCAAACCGTTTGCATTAAGGATATTTTTTAAGCACAGGCCATTGAAACTTGCATCCTGCCCAAAAAAGAAAACCAAGGTGCCACTTTCAAGTATGGAGGGAATAAACTTGATGCCATCATGAAAGGCCATCATGTACCGAAGAGAATTAATGATGTTATGATAAGGAAGATTTCCTTCAAACAACCAACCCGAGTGCAAACTGACCAGATCTTCCAGGCCCGTCTGAAGGGCAGGATGCAATTCAAAAGTCTTTGCTTCCAGATTCAGAATGGAGAGAATGTTGTTGCGACGATCGCTCCAGAATTTCAGAAGAGCCGGTTTAAGTTTGAAGATGCTTTCGGCCTCAATGGCGAAAAGGATATTAAGCTCTACTAATCGACGAAGCATTTCTTCGGAAACCGGAACGCTTCTCTTGATCCCTAAGGTATATAGAAAATCGGCCGCACGGAGGCTTTCATTCGCGTTCGGGGAGCCTAGCTTATCAAAAAACGGCTTAAGGCTCTCGGTCAGGGAGGATGTCTGCGCCTCTCCCGAAGGATGTTCTTGCTGAGGATGAAGAGCCGACAGCTGAACAGGATCAAGAGCTCCGTCCGCGGCGAGTTCGGGGGTTGCTTCGGCCAGGCCTAATTGCTGTAACGAAGATTCAGCGGCGCTTTCTGCGTGTGGCTCATCAAGTTTAATATCCACTGCTTCCGCAATAAACAAGGTCCTCTGCTCTCTTTGTCGGAGGTCGGATAACGTCTCTGATGTTAAAAAGTCCAGCCCATCGCAATCCATTTGCATGAGGATCCTGCAGAAGAGGTCCTTGCTTGTGGAAAAACTTTGAGCCATAGCGGGGTCTGCAGTTTGCTCTGGGGTTACATTGCCCTGTTGTTGTTCTTGCTCGCTAGTGGACTCCAATAGAGCTGCTACCTCTGAGGGGGTTAAATTGGAGAAACCGTGCTCAATTGAGAAAGGTTCTTTTAAGAACGCTTCAAGAAGCGGTTCAATAGAGTCTTGCGCTGTGGCTGAATTCGCTGCGAATTGTAATGTAGCTGTGCGTACCATTCTAATGCCTCATCGTGCACTGGGCTCTTAAATGCTGAATCAAATCTCTTTTAAGCTTAGTCAGCCAGCCTGACACCTGCTCGCGAGTGAGGTTATTTTGCCTGGCAAGTTCTTCCATTGACGTTCCGCTTAGAAAGCCTTTCAGCAAGTGAAGTTCTTGACCATCAAACTTGGTAAGAGCTTGCTCAAGCTTTTCCCACACCATCAGTTCAGCCTCTACCGAGACAAACTGCTGAACCAACGCTTGGCATTCTTCTTCTATGGTTGTACTAACTTTCTTCATGCAATTCCCATCAGTTAAAGATCGTGTTTCGCGCAAAGCGTTACCAACTGTTTTATCGGCAGCCTTGACGCGATGTTTAATGAATATTTGCTCTATTGGTCTAAGCTGTGATATAGATTGGGTTTTCCGGTGGGTTAAACTGATGACGATGCGAACGAGAGTTATTTTATTCTTTTTTGTGGCCGCTTCTGTTCTCGCTTCCTGTACTCATAAAGAGATATCCGGAAACGATCCCGACAAGCTTTTCTCGGAAGCTGAGGAAGAGTTTAAGGACGAGCGTTACCTACAAGCGATTGAAAGGTACCGGGATCTTAAAAACCGATTTCCGTACAGTTCTCGTGCAACCGATGCCGAGCTCCGTATCGCAGATGCCTACTTTGACGAAGGCGCGTACCTCGAGGCAGAAAGTGCTTATGAAGTCTTCAAAGAGCTTCATCCTACGCATCCAAGAAGTGACTATGTTCAGTACAAGATAGCACTTTCTTACTTTAATGAGGTGCCTGACAACACGGCAAGGGATCTCAGCGCAGCTTACAAGGCGATTGAGAATTTTAATATTTTGTTGGAAAAGTTCCCGTCTTCTGAATTTTCGGAAAAAGGTAAAGACTTCCTCCAGCAGGTCAGAAAAAAATTGGCCGAGCACGAGGATTACGTTGCTGATTTTTACTACAGCCGCCGACATTACCTCTCGGCCTCTTATCGCTACGCGGCGTTACTGAAAGATTATTCAGCGTTGGGTTATGACGAGGAAGCGCTGTACCGATTGGGAGTTTGTTATTATCATATTCATATGTTCGGGAATGCTAAAGATGCATTCCGACGATTTTTGGAGCAGTTTCCAAAAAGCTCGAGTAGAGCTGATGTGGATAAACTGCTTGAAACAATAAGTAAGACAAAAACAAACTAATGGATTCTCAGCTTTCCGTGGAAGAGCTGTTAGGACTTGCGAGGGGGGACCTCGCTCGTAATAGCGTGACGTCTGCCGAAAAGGCGCTCGAGCAAGCTATTTTGCTTAATAACCAAATTCCCGAAGCGTTCCACTTGTTGGGTCACGTTTATACCAAAAAAGGAAAATTCAAGCGAGCCATCCTGGCATTTGAGCGGGCGCTTAATTTAGATCCCTTTCACACGGAAGCGGCAATAGCCCTCAGTAGTCTTTACAATGATGTTGGTCGATATAGGGACGGGGCAAAAGTTTTTTACAAGACCAAAAAGCGCCTCGAACGAACGCTTCCAGGGCACGATCCACGTATTGGTCACCAGCTTGCAAAAAAGCACTATGAGTTGGGTCAGCTTTACATTCGTTATGAAAGGTTCGAGGAAGCCTTCGAAGAGTTTAAAAAGGCCCATCAATTGGAAGAGGACACCGTCCTGTATGGTGTTCAGATGGCAAAATGCTTGGCTAAAACAGGTGATCGTCAACGGGCTACCGATTTTCTTCAGAAAATTAGCGAAGCACACCCGAAGAGCGTAGAAGTGAAAGTGCAACTTGGCATTCTCTATCACTCTCAGCAAAAACTGTTGGATGCTTTGAGAGAGTGGCAGGAAGCTCTGACGCTGGATCCAGAAAACAAGTCCGCCCAGATGTATTTGAGTATGCTTGAATACGAAAAGTTGCCTGCCCCGTCCTATTCCGGATAACTTTCTTTTCTAGTCCTTAAAGCTTCGCTAGTATATTAACCGATATGCATTACTTTTTACTTACAGTGCTGGCGGTTTGGGGTTCCATTTCACTTGGCGGGGATAATTATTTTACACAAGTGGAACTGGCCAAACTCTCAGGAAAGAATTTTGTTGATTCACGCGAATACATCGAGCCGTTTGTAATTGTACAGACGGCAACAACCGCCACGTCAAGTTTGGCTGATCAAAAGGTGCGCCTTAAACAGTATTTTCAAGAGTCACTTTTGCCTGTTCGTGCCCATTTCTCGCAGGCGGGCGCTCAGGCAAAGCGACCAGAAGCAATCCATATAGAATTGCCGATTGTTTTGACTACGGGAAAGGAAGTCTCAGGAATTCGAAGCTGTAACAGCGAAAAATGCCTTCAAAAGTTGCGCGACGATGAAAAGCTGATTGTACAAAAGGCAGAGGATCGGGTGGAAGCATTTCGCAAAATCGTTGTCGACCGGCTCCAAGCATACTTGCTCAAAAAAGAATACCGTGGCTATGAGGAGCGCAAGAGCAATGTTGAGCATATCAAGACAATGATAGGCTTGCTTCCATCTTTGAAGGAATCTTACCCTAAATGCGTTAAATTTTTTTCCGGCGACTTTTGGGGAACGACTGTTCGGGAAACCGCACCGCTCGAATCTTTTTTGAGAATGGAGGTGATTCGAATTTGGCCCGAAAGGCTTAGCCCGGTCATGCGAATCACCGAAGTGTTTGAGTTTGAGGGCCCCAAAGGAACTCTATTTTTTGAACTTCCCATTTACACAAATCACTACTTTGATTCATCGATCCGAATGGTTGAATTAATTGCTGGGTCCGCTTCCAGCAAACCATCGATCGTGATGACAGACATCATGGAAATTGACGAGTTAAAGAAATCAGGTCTTATTCGTTTCTTGTACACCGGGCAAATGCAGCAAGCGATCGCTCTTTATCAGCAAGACGAGCTTGCAAAGATTAAATAACGCTTACTTCTTGATGCCGAAAACAATACTCCAGATGATCATTGACCATCCCTACGGCTTGCATATGAGCATAGATGATGGTTGGGCCAACAAAACTGAAACCGCGTTGTTTGAGGTCTTTGCTAAAAGCAGTAGATTCGTTGCTCTGAGCCGGTAACTCTTTAATATTCTTCCAAACGTTTTGAATGGGTCTGCCGCTGACAAATTGCCACTGGTAATCCCCAAAGCTTCCAAAGTGTTGTTGAATGGTCAGGAAGGCCCTGGCATTTTTGATTGCCGACTCAATTTTTAGCTTGTTTCTGATAATGCCGGTGTCATTCATGAGGCGTTGAACATCTTTTTTTCCAAAGCGAGCAACTTTTTCAGGAATAAAATGAGCGAATGCTTTTCTATAATTTTCTCTTCTTCGCAGAATGGTAATCCAGCTTAAGCCAGCTTGAGCCCCTTCCAAGACTAAAAATTCAAATAAAAGCCTGTCATCAAAAACAGGAACGCCCCACTCATTATCATGATAGGCGACATAAAGGGGATCGGTGCCGCACCAGGGACAACGTTGTATTTCCGCCCGATCTGCCATTTGGATGATGTGCCTTTAGTGCGTCTAATAGTCAAAGAGCTTTGCATTATCAAAGTGATTTTACCAAGTTGCTGTACATTTGCTACACTACGAAGAAATGAGGTTACTCACCCTTTTTCTTATGAGTTTTGTAGTGTTTGGGTACGCAGCTGCGCCTCAGAAGCCCCCCTCTGCAAGCGAGAAGCCTTCCGTGCAAGGGGCTATTGAGCCTGATTATGACGAGGTGCGATTTTTTCGGTATAAGACCAATCTTGCGTTAGGGGTTGAAATTCTGAAAGGTTCGACCGCTTTGGTAACAGGGGCACAGCTTGGTTATGCGCCAATTGCTCTTGTTCCTTTTTATATTGGTCCCGAGGTGAGTTTTGCCCTTTTTTCACGCGGAAGCCTGCTCAATATTCTGGCGGGTGGATGGTATGAACTGCGGGTTTTCGGCGCGCCTCGCTTAAGCGTTGTCGGAGGCTTGGTGGGTGGACCTGGCTTTTCTGCTCAATTAGAAAGTCTCCCGGTAACTTCTTTCGTTCTATTTATCGATACAGCAATTGTTCAAGAGGTAAGCGATGTGGCTACCGTTCGAGGGCAACTGAGGCCGGGCCTGGTAGGGGGCAGTTTTGCATTTATGGTTAACTTTAATCTTTCTTTTCGCTTTCAATAAGCCCCACAAAGCATGATCTCCTCCTGCCTTATCGACCCGTACCTTTATTCTAGTACCTTGTCAGGATTGAAATTACGTGTTGGACGGGTGCTTTTTGGGGCTGGCTTCGTTGCGCTCAAAAAATGTTCTCAGCGGCCTGGAAGGCCGCCTCCGAGCATTTTTCTCGCGCGCCTCGCCATCACCAAAAATCCCTCCGTCGAACCCGTAATTTCAATCCTGACAAGGTACTAGGTCTTTGCCTGTTTTGTCTTTGCCCGATCCGAAGTGATCTCTCTAGTGCCTTACATTTGCTGCCGATGTTGTGAAAGTTTTTAAAAAAATAAAAAAT
>JACQOU010000431.1 GCA_016207775.1 Deltaproteobacteria bacterium | reverse complement strand
ATCCAAGCCTGGGTTTTGAATGGATTCCGGGCTCCTTCACGGAATCACAATACCGGGTTCTTTCTGAGGCGTGGAGTCCCCTTGGAAGAACGGACCTTTATGAAATAAAAGATTCAGAGGCACGTACAAAACTATATGAAGCCTTCCACGGAACCTTTCAAATAAACACTAAATCCATTCCCGAATACAGTTTTTTCACCACTAATTTTAGAGCAGGCACACCAGTCTACCACTTGGATGATCCTGCTTCCGTTAGGCCCAATGTCTTAACACAGCCCATGGAATTTCCCTACTCCATATATAGTAGTCCCGAGGTATTTGTTATTGGTGTGGGGGGGGGAAGAGATCTGGTCATGGCTCATTTTAACGGAGCCAAGAGAATTGTAGGGGCTGAAATCAATCCGGCTACTTACCGGATGATGGCTCGGAATGGGATTGCTTATGAATACTCAGGAAAAATTTTTGATTGGCCTGGCGTGAGCGTCTTTAATATAGATGGGCGCCACCTCGTGATGAATCAGCCGCGCGCTTCTTATGATCTTATAATAATCAATGGCGTTGATACCTTCGCGGCACTTTCTTCCGGCGCCTACTCCTTTGCTGAAAATTATATTTATACCAAAGAGGCGATAATCGATTACTTGCGGATACTGAAAGCAAATGGCTCTATTAATTTTAATCGCTGGTTCGAGCAAAAAAATCCGAGGGAAACGCTGAGACTATTTGTGATGATTATGGATGCAATGTCGTCAGAAAAAATACAAGAGCCCTGGAAAAATATCGTACTGGCAGAATATGCAAACTGGGGCATGATTCTCGCAAAAAAACAAGCTTTTGCCCCAACGGAACTAGAAAAACTGAAAAACTACTTTGCAAAAGTTGGCGCCAGACCTCATTACATGCCGGACGATATTTTGAGTTTACAGACAACGGAATATCATCGGTTCATCGAATATTTCAAACGCGGTCAATCAAATTCATTCATTAATAGCTATTGGGCTGATATTGAACCCGTAACAGATGATAGCCCCTTCTTTTACAAGTATTATCGAGTGTCTGTTCCCGGCAAGACCTTTCATCCTTCTGGAGGAAGTCTTGCATTCTATATTCAGTTACTTTTAATTTACATGTCGTCGTGTTTTATTTTGATTTTTGTGCTGATGCCGCTAGCGCTTTTCGGGAAGCGGACCTTATGGAGTCGTAGTATTAGGATCTGTGCTCCGTTCGTTGGATATTTTGCTTGCCTCGGCTGCGGGTTCATTTTTATTGAAATAGCCTTAATGCAGCGTTTATCGCTTTGGCTAGGTAGCCCGCTCCACGCGCTTCCTGTTACGCTCGGCTCATTGCTTGTTTTCTCTGGGATGGGGAGCCTTTATTCAGGAACAGCAAGCAAAGGGCGGAAAATTATATGGCCGGTTCTTATGATTCTAATCTCTTTATTATGCTTTATTTTTCTTTCCACGTATTTCGCTAATTTCATTGTGACCAAATCAATGTGGGAGCGAATTTTGTTTAGCATTATCTGCATTGGGCCCCTTGGCATTGCATTGGGGTACTTTTTTCCCACGGCTCTCCGTCTCGTTGCACAATATGATCAAACCATGGTCCCATGGGCTTGGGGAATAAATGCAGCCTTTACGGTCTTAGGTTCCATCGTCGCTGTTATAATTGCTCAGTTCTCAGGAATCTCAACATTGTTCGGCATTGCAGGTATAAGCTATGTACTCGCTGCCAGTCTTTTATTTCTTCTAAAAAAACAATTATTGGGAAGCCAATCACCATCTTTTTCACCTTATTTCAGTAGAGGCCCATTGGGACTATCAACAGGAATTGCACTAGTAACTTTATTCCTCGTGGGGGGAGCTATAGGACTTCAACAACTTTACAAATTTTACACTTTGGAATTCGAAAAAGGATATGCCCCCTATGGAGTTGCTGCCATTTCACCTGACAGACTGGAGCTGATTAAGGAGGGGGTGAATGGATTTAATATACTTCTATTCAAGGGAACTTATATCGCTTTTCCTCAAAGCGCTGGTGCATTTCAAAAGGACAAATGGTTGAAAAAAACATACCCACAATACATGACCGGAGATACAGTTGATGAGGTGTTAGTTAAACTCAACTCGCTTCCCCAAGGGTCAAAATAGCAATTATTTTTTATTGGTAAAGAGTTCCCATAATAATGTCGACAGTACTAAGCTCACTGCGAGCATTGGCGATTATGTAATGTCGTGTGCTTACGACCGTGACTTTAAGCAAAACTGTCGCTTTCAAATAAAATAGCCCTTGCCAACCCGCCCGTGTCCAAGCTGTGTAGCCACTGACCCGCCTTGATTTTTTCAAAGCTTAGCGTACATTTAGCCAAATGACATATAAGATTCTGTTAGTTCCGTTTGTTTTGTTCCTAGCACTGTTGACGACCCAGGCTGCTGTTAGCAGGATTTATCGACCTCGCAGCGAGGACCGTTTCATTTTTTCCCTGTATCTAGGGCTGCCTTTTTTAGTACTTTCAATTTCTATTGCATATAATTTTTGGGGGTTACTTACCCCGTGCGAAGCCTTTTTAGCAAGCCTGCTTTACTTTGGGCTAGGCTCAAGCTGGATAGCATCTTACCCAGCCATTTATGCTGCTTGCCCCACGCTCATTATTAGCATGATCGTAAGCAAGACAAAGAAGCCGGTAGATATCAATTATCTCTCATCAGTTCTAAATCTGAATAAAAATTCAACGGATCGAATAGACGATGCTGTTCTAAACGGGTTAATCATTAAGAAAGAGGGCAAGGTGGAACTAAGATCTTTTGGATTAATGACCCTCCATCTTTTTAAGACTTATCGAAGGTGGCTAGGCTTGCAGACGGACACAATATAATGCATATAGAGATGAAATATTTGTTGCTGACTTTTTCAATCGTACCCATAGTTGCCATTATTCAGGCACTTTTAAACCGTCTTTTTACTAGGAAAGGTCCACAATTCCTAGCGATGGTTTCTGTCATTATTGGATACCTACCTTTCCTTTTGCTATTTCACATGCTGCTTTCAGATCAGATAAGTGCTCTCAGCTATGAGTACGTTTTGCTTCTCTATTTTTTCTTTGCTTATACCTACTTTCATTTTTTCAATATGAGTGAAACCTCTCGTAGAATCCGTATGCTCTTTGCTATGGAACAAGGCAAAAATATCGACGAAATTTCTATTTATAACGACGATGAAATGATCAGGGCTAGGGTAAAGCGCCTAATTGACCTTGGACAAATACGTGAAGTTGACGGGCATTTGCACCCTCGTGGCATTCTATTTCGGTCAGTTGGCTATATCCTGTATTATCTCAGTTGCTTTCTTGGAAGGCCCTGGCTTGCCGTAAGAAGGCACGAACGTTTGACACAGCTACCAGCAACAGAACAAAGATTTGAGCCAAGTAATTGAGGATGTAACCGGCAATAACCCCAATGGGCTTGTAGGAAAGTAAAAGCAGATGACTTCCTGCCGGTATTTTTATTTCAAAAAACGGGTGTGCCATGGACTTATCAAGCATGACCTTTACCCCATCCAATCTGACTTCCCAGCCCTCCATGAGAATTTGGCTATAGAATAATGTGTTAGGATTCTGACTATGTAGGATCAAATGTAACTTGTTAGAGTTATAATCAAGCACATCGATCGAGTCCCCGCTCTTATCCTATTTTCCGCACATCGTGGATAGACTTTTCCTCGATTTAACATGCAGTCTGCGACATGTATTGTGGACGAGTTCGCGTGTTTTTTGGCAATTCTTGCTTAAATCTCCAAATAGAAGTCCCAATACTTAAAGCGCACATCAACACAAGGATAGCTGCCTTGTATCTTGGAAAAAGCCAATAGGTGAGATTCAAGATGTTTAAACTGCCTAGTCCGGCCATTCCGATCACTTGATCCGGACTGCAATCGATCGCTCAGTCCGGCAATCCGATCGGTGATCGATCGGAGCGAAGCGACGCAAGTTTTTCATTTCTCTTTTTCGTCCTTCTGAGTCAAGCCATTTTTGATCTTTCTCAGCGAGTCTTCCGAGTTGAGTTTAATTCGGTGTGCATTATGGATCACTCGATCGCAGACTCCGTCGGCCAGGTTTCCGCTACCGAGATAGGGATGCCAATCGGGTGTTTCCAGTTGCGAGGTGATGATGGTGGATCCCAGGCCGTAACGGTCTTCAACGATTTCAAGAAGGCAATGCCTGTCCTGTTCCGGTAGTGGCACCATTCCCCAGTCATCGAGGATGACGAGCTTTGTACGTTCGATCTTTTTGATGAGGTTTCCCAGTGTTCCATCTGCTCTAGCTTTATTCGTCAGCCTTCCGAATTTTGGAAGCCAGATGTAGAGGACCGAGAATCCACGACGGCAGGCGTTCTGGCCGAGTGCTTGGGCAAAGTAGCTTTTGCCCGATCCACAGGGACCGGTGACGATAAGGTTCTCTGATTTTTCGAGCCACTTGTTTTGGACAAACTCGAGGAAGAGGGTCTTCTTGAGTCCCCGTGGTTGGTGATGATCCCAATCCTCGACACACGCACTTTTATCTCTAAACTTCGCATTTCCAAGTCTCGACTTTAAACGATTGTTCTCGCGGTAGTTCCACTCATCATCGACGATAAAGCCGATGAAGTCGGTGACCGAGAGCTGTGTATGTTCTTTCTTTCCCATCCGATCCTTGAGACTGTTCGCCATTCCAAAGAGTCTCATCTGATGGAGTTTATCTACGGTTTGTTCTATGAGCATCACTTTCTCCTCTTGTTTACAATCGCCTATAAGCGATTTGTTTCATGTTTTTAAGACCCAAGGTCACCCCTTTTCAGTGGTAATACCTGGAGCCTCGCACGTTCTCGGCGGTACAAGGCAATGGGGTTGGCACCTCTTCTGTCGCTTCATCCGCGCGAGTTTTAAGAATCGACTGCACCGTCCGATAGACTGGAGAGTCGATGGCAATGGCCTTTGCGCACGCTTTCTCAAGCCGGTCGTTCCCATATTTGTTTCCAAGGCGAATCACTCCCAGTGCACTTCGGTAGCCGAGCTCCGGATGCCTTTTTGACTCGAGAATTTTTTGTACAAGAAGCGAGCACTGGGACCCAGTCTTTCCGGCCCACTGAATGATTCGCGATGGAGACCACTCTAGATGATTCCGGTGGCTCTCCGGCATATGGGTGCTGTCGGTTGTGGCCTTGTACGGAATAAATGAGCGGAGATGGCTGGCTACTCGCCTGCCCTTGTGAAAAATTTCGACGGTATTCACAGTGGCTCTGAGCCATACCTCTTCACGAACGAGCTGATAGGGAGCGCTGTAGTAATGGTGATCGAGCTCGACATGGTAGTCGATGTTGAGGGTCGCTCTCCTCCACGACGCAAACTCATAGCGACATACGGGAAGCGGTTTGAGATGAGGCTTGTCATAAATTTCCCAAAGCTCGTTCCTGGACTTGCCCAGATGTCGCATCTTTTTGTTGTTGATCTTTTCCAGACATTCATTCCGAATCGCCTCGTTCACCTCGGCGAGTGAATAGAATTTCCTATTTCTTAGGACAGCCAGGATCCACCGCTGCGCCACTTGCACCCCAACCTCAGCCTTGGCCTTATCCCGCGGATGATAGGCTCTGGTAGGAAAGATGCAGGTGCGATAGTGCTCGGCCAATTCCTGATAGCTGCGATTACTCTCAGGGTCATATCGACAGGCGCGATTAACACCCGATTTCAGATTATCGGGGACGGTTAGCTCCGAAACGCCGCCAAAGTATTCGTACATCTGGACATGGCAGTCGAGCCAGCAGGGAAGTTCCTGTGAGGCAGTGGCGCAGGCGAACGTCCGAGAACTTGCCCCAAGCACTCCAACGAATAATTCGGCCCACCAAATTTCGTTCGTTGCTGGGTTGATAATTGGGACTTTTTTGCCAGAGTAATCGACGAAACTCCACTTTCCGCCAGGGTAGCTCTGGCGCATAACCACGGAGAGCTTCTTCTTGAAGATGCGGTAATACTCGCTGAATTGGCTCCGTCCAAGACCCTCAGGATTCTCTTTCCGATACTCCTGCCACAATAGCTCCAGCGTTACGCCGGGCCTTCGCATCTCCAAGTGAATCTCTTCCCAGTTCGGCTGCAGATGTTTTTTCGAACGGGTAGCACCCGAAACGACTTTCGGCGGAGGAAAAAGACGAGCTTCGAGTGTTGCCTCGTCCACCACCATGATCTCTCCCCAGGTGGTCAGTCCAGCATCGATCGCCTTTGAAAAATATCCGTGAACAGTGGACGGTGAAATCCCGACACTCTTGCCCACTTGGCGAAGACTCTTCTTCTCCGCCCACCCCAGTCGAAATACTTCGTGAATGCTCCGCATCCCAAGCCTCTCCATTGCCATAAAGTCACCCCCTTTTATGAAAGGGTAACTCAAGGCTGCTTCAATGCGTCGCTCTACTCGGTGATCGGATTCCTCCCGGATCAGGTGATCGGGATGAGCCCGGATTCAGTGATCGGATTCCTCCGGATTAGGTGATCGGAATGCGCCCGGATTGGGTGATCGATTTGGGCCGGATTAGGCATAAACACCCGTAAGTGAAAATAATCACTCCGCTGAAATAAACATAGACCATGAAACACTGCATGTGGCGTACGAGACTTGGCAAACGCCTGATTGTCGTCTACTATTTTTTTCTTTTTATGTTCAAAACTTATTCTAAACTTAAGTCGATAGCTTTAGGTCCAGCGGGTGTATTGGCTGGTTATGTGATAGTCTTTTTAGCGGCTTACAATCGTGATCTTAAGGGAATTTTTCCTTTCATTTTTACGGACGAAAGCTCGGAAGCTTTTATTCAGTTCTTTTACTACGTTACTGCGTTACTATCAAAATGGAGCATGTTTTGGGATCATTATCTGTACCTACCAACCCAAGCTGCGCCACAAAGCCCTCTATTAAGTCCGGTGACGCTCGTCCTTTTGGTCTTATGTCAGATCTTTCAAGTAAAATCCTTTATCGGATCGGCCATCCTGTTTGCAACCGGTAGTTATTGCATTCAGATTTTAATGGGTTTTTCGGTGTACCTGCTCCTGCGCTCCCTTGCGATTGGCCAATTAGCAGCATTTGCGGGGGGGATAATCTACTCGTACAATTGGTTTGCGGCATTTTTTGGGATCCACCAAGGGTACTACCGAGCAACCGCCATGCTCTTTGTTCCCCTGATTTTCCTTTTCTTAATTCGGTTTACACAAGGGAAGGGAAACCCATTAACAAATCTCATCTGTTCCGGCTTGTTCCTGGGCTTTGCTTTGGCCGGTAACGGAGATGTCAAAACCACATTTGTTTTTTTGCCATTACTCGCGCTGTGGATGTTATCAATTACTTCTTCTAAGGATATTTGGAAAAAAGTTTTTGCCCTGCTACTGGTGCTTTTCATCGGGGCAGCACTCTTCCTTGGGCAGTTTTCTCTCACGTTTGATGCTTTTCAAGAAAGCTCTAGGCAAGATTTTGGATATGAAAAGAGTGCGAATATTTCTGGTCCCCTTAGACTAACGCAGGGTAACCTTGTTCTAAGCTACTCACAAACATCTTACTCATTATTAACGGGCATATTGTTTCCGCAAACCTTCTTCCAAGTTAGTCGTTATAATCCAATTATTGGAGTTTCCGAATTTGTGCCATGGGAGCAGCGGATAAGCATAACATTACCTATACTTTTTCTGATATTAGTCGGAATAAGTGCGGCAAGTAAGTTACTCAATCGTGTTTTTCTTATCAACTTTGCCATATTGATCAGTTATTTCATTAGTGGAACAACTTTCTTCGGCAGCCTTTGGGAACCTATCTCCCGTATTTTTATGCTCCGTTATCCAACAAGGGCTTCGGTATTGCTCTACTTCATGAGCGCGCTTTATGCGGCCCTAGGGGTACAACTACTATTTTCAAGAAAACTGGTTGGGCATCCGGCGATCAAGAAAATGCTGCTAGGACTAGGTAGCATTCTTTTAATTATTTTTTTGATAATATCT
>JACQOU010000052.1 GCA_016207775.1 Deltaproteobacteria bacterium | reverse complement strand
TTCATGAACACTCTGTTTTACCTCATTATTTTTTCTATCTTCGTCGGCAGCGCCTTTGCCCAAGACGAAATAAAATGTCCGCAAGGCGCTGAGCTTTCCGGCCAGGAGGGTGTGGAACGCTACTGCCAAAAGAAGGACCCAGGGGGAAAGTTAGTCAATCACGGCCTGTATGTACGGTGGTATCCAGGTGGCAAGAAAAAATGGTACGAAGGGGTCTATAGTTCTGGCCGTCCCTTTGGTGTCTGGACAGAGTGGAATGAGGAGGGAAAGAAAAAATCCGAGATTGAGTTTGTGAATGGCCTGGAGAGTGCTGTGCGGCTATGGGATGCTAAAGGGGTCCCACTCTCGGATGTCGTATCGGTTCCTAACCTCAACGGGAAGATACCCAATTTTCAGCTGATGAAAGGTGTTTCTGATCTGGTGGCCAAAAATCCGGTTTTGTCGCTGGTTGAAGTGGTTAACTTCGCCAATCAACGTCTTGCCCTAGTAGGTCTCGAATATCAACTAGACATCCAGTCGAACCGGGAGCGACGGTATTTGTTCTATGCTGAGGGGGCAAAACCCAATGCAGATGTTACGCGAGTTGTTCTTGATATAGGAAAAAACCATTACGTATTTAGCCATCCTTCCCTCTTTTCAAAAGGGGCTTGTGAGCAAGTTCTTTTGCCGGTGCAGATTAATTCCATTGCAGGAAAGCAGTTAGAACTTAACGTTAAGGGGAAAACATCTTCGTTTCAGATGCATCAGTGGATGGAGCTCGATACAGCCAAAGTATATGATCCGACCGTTACCAGCGGACTATCCAGAGTTGTCCTGCCGACCGGCGACACCGTCTCAAAAATATTGGGCCTCTCAAAAGACGGAAAAAGAATTATTGTAAAGTTCCCCCTTTTTCTCATTGCCGATAAATGGTGGAAAAACGTTATGAGAAATAATCCGAAGCTATCCGGCAGTGCCCCTTATCTGGCGCTTTCCTTAACAGAGAGCAAGCCCATATTTTCCGACAGAGAGGAAGAATTCGTTCAACAAAAAAGAGAGTTTTACAAAGGTGCCAAGCCGGAGAGCGCCTACTGGAGCTACGACCGATTCCAGGAGGCAGGTTTCGTTCTTGGTTATAATGTCCCTTGTTCCTGACCCTGAGAAGCAGCGACCACTTCCATCACATCCATTACGCCTATTTTGTCGCCAAGCCCTTTCTCATTGATCCCACTGCTGATCATGATGCGGCAGTACGGGCATGATGTTGCAATCACATCAGGATTTTTTGCCAGCGCTTGATCGGTCCTTAGGATGTTTACACGCTGATCCGCTTTTTCCTCCATCCACATGCGACCCCCACCTGCACCGCAACACATGCTGCGACGGCGCGAACGTTCCATTTCTTCCAGCTTAAGTCCCTCAATTTGATTAAGCAGCATCCGTGGTTGTTCAAAAACACCGTTGAATCTGCCGTAGTAGCAACTATCATGATAGACGACCTTCTTGCCAAACTTGCCTTTCAGCTGAATTTTCTTCTCTGCAACCAAGCGACCCACGAGCTCGGCTGCATGAGTCAGCTCGTAGCTTCCGCCAAACTGCGGATATTCATTTTTTAATGTGTTGTAACAGTGCGGACAGTTAACAATTATTTTTTTGACGTTGTAACGTTTGAACGTGCTTACGAGCTGTTCTGCCATCTGTTGGAAAAGATACTCATTACCCAAACGTCGGGCTGTTTCCCCATTGCAGGTCTCTTCGGTGCCCAGTATGGCGAAAGAAATCTTTGCCGCTTTCAAAATTTTCGTAAAAGCAATCGTTGCCTTTCGGTGAGTGGCATCAAAAGAGCCGCCGCAGCCCACATAATAAAGGTACTCCGCATCTGGCCTATCTTTCATCAGCGGCACGTCCAGCCCCTCTGTCCAGGCCATTCGCTCAGCAGCGCTAATACCCCAGGGATTAGACTGCGTTTCAAGCCCTTTAAATGCACGGTTGAGTTCCTCCGGAAATCGGGATGCCTCCTGAACCAGGTGCTGGCGGATATCGACTATTTTATCGACGTATTCGATGTTCACCGGACAGGCTTCTTCACACGCGCGGCATTCCACGCAAGACCAAATCACCTCATCAAGTACGGGCCCTTGGGGACTGACGACAGGTTCCCAGACCTGTTCCTCATTCGATTTTTTTGCTGATGATGCAATGACTCTCGTCTGGTTGGCATAAAGAGAATCCCTAAGGTTGAGCAGGAATTGTCTGGGAGCCAGTGGCTTGCCGGTTGCCGTGGCAGGGCATTGGGATGAACAGCGACCACATTCTGTGCAGCTGTACATATCCAAGGCTTGCTTCCAGGTAAAATGAGGGATTTGCGAGCGGCCAAACAGGGCGTTCTCAGTGGTGTAATCCTTCTGAGGAAGGCGGCCTTTCGGTTCCAGTTTGGATAGGAAAACGTTAGGCAGCGACGTAATAATGTGAAAATGCTTGGAGCGAGGAAGAACATTCAGAAACGCCAAAACCACCACGTTGTGAATCCACCAGGCCGACTTGCTGATCCATTCAGCCAGCTCGTGTTGGTCGGCTAGCGGAGCTGCCAGAAGTCGGCTTATCGGCTGCCAAAGGCTTTCAAGCTCGATTTCCTCCATGCTTGCGAGATAGACAATTCGGCCAGCATCGTAGAGCAATCCCGATAGCATGATCAGTGCAATAAACAAAAGAATCAGATAGGCCTCACCGTGGGACTTTTCTCTTATCTGTTTTTCGGCGGGTAAAAAACCGTACAGCCTTTGGGGCTGAGTGACCGCCCACCGATAGGCAGCAACGAGAACGGCCGCAAGCACAACAACTTCCAAGATATCTTTGAAAAAGGCGTAAGGACCGCCTAACCCATCTATGCTGAAACCAGGTACCACAAAATCATCCGACCAGCCCCTGCCAAACATTGTGAGAACCTGAATGAATAGAACGACAAATCCTAGAAAGATGATGGGATGAACAAATCGTGAGTAATCCGATGTGCGAATGAATTTCTTCTGCCCCAGCCCGTAAATGGTCATGTTCTTTAATCGCAACGACCACGTCTTTGGGCCATAGTCGCGTCCATCATCTGAACGCAATGCAAACAGGGCTCGCAACCGACCCTGGATCTGCCAGGCAAACAAAACTACAGCGAGCACAAAGATTACTGTCCAAGCTAGAGTAGCCATGAGCACTCCCAACAAAGTGTGTTACGCCTTTTTATCACATAAAATGATGTTTAGCGCATCCTTGATGAAAACGGGTGAGGATGATAACTTCGGCACCCAGTGGGCCGGTAGCTCAGATGGGAGAGCA
>JACQOU010000424.1 GCA_016207775.1 Deltaproteobacteria bacterium | reverse complement strand
GTTCAGGAATATTCAAATCAGGAAACCCCGAGCGTCTTGCCCTGGCGATTGTCGAGGCAACTGCCAACTATCAAGATCCCAAGATCCTCGCCCGCTGTTCACAAGGCTTGGGAGTGCCGATGAAAGGGCTCGACGTTCATCTTCTCAAGGAAGAGGAGCGACTGCAGGAACGTGGCTGGTAGGCGCTCGCTATTCGACATGAAAATAGGCGTTTTAGCATTACAGGGGGCAGTTCAGCCCCACAAAGAAAAGCTTATTAAACTGGGTGTGGAAGTTGAAGAGGTACGGCATCCGTCCGACCTTAAAAAGTTATCAGGAATTATTCTGCCGGGCGGGGAAAGCACGACTCTAGTCCATCTCATCAGGCTTAATGGCTTATGGGATGCACTTCATGAGTTTGTGAGTACGAAGCCAAGCTGGGGTGTCTGTGCGGGGGCCATCCTGCTTGCCAACCAAGTGCGCGATCCTGAGCAACCGTCGCTGGGGAGCGTGAATATCATGATCCGCAGGAATGCTTACGGTCGCCAAGTGGATAGCTTTATCCGTTCTCTGACTCCGACTGCTTTTTGGAAAAACAAAGAACGGATTGAGGGGGTCTTCATTCGAGCGCCTAAAATAGTCGAGCTAGCCCCAGGCGTAGTGCCTCTTTTCATGGACGAAGGTGATGTGGTTTTGGCTGAACAAAATAATTGTCTGGTCTCAACTTTTCATCCCGAGCTAACGGACAACTTGATTATTCACGAATATTTTCTGTCAAAATGCCATGAATCATCAAATCCCTAAGGTTCTTCAGTTTCTCTCACGGAAACTGAGTTTTCTAGCCATTCCTAATCTCGGTTTTGCTGTCTGTGCCCTGGCTGCTATCGCTTTTGTGGCCAAGACTGTCGGGAATACTCCCTATGAGAGATTTCTTTTCGATCCGGCTGCAGTAATGGCGGGGGAATGGTGGCGTTTTTTTCCGGTCCCCATTTGGGCAGGTCTGGATAATCCGATTTTTCTTTTGTTCTTCGTTTTGTTCATCTATTTCGTTATCCAGGCGCTCGAATCTGCGTGGGGAACTGCGCTTCTGACGTTGTTTGTTTTGCTGTCTTATTTGGCATGTGTAGGGGCTTCGCTCATCACGCAGCAGCCGATATCGATTTGGTTTTACATTGCGGAGAACTTAGCGTTGGCTTTCGGAACGACCTTTCCAGATTACGAGCTTTATTTGTACTTTGTCCTTAAAGTGAAGGCGAAGTGGCTGGCTCTGCTTTCTGCGGTGATCATTCTTTTCCAATTTCTAACAGGGGATTATTCCAGTCGGCTCTTTCTTGTTCTTGTGCTGGCTCCCTATTTGCTTTTTTTTGGTCCGCATTTAGCGGGCTTGATTCGAACTCGTATGCGCAAAGGCATCCATCAAAAAAAGTGGGATTCTGACATGTGGAGGTAAACATCATTCCCTGCCACTGCGTTCTGCCCAATGGAGGCAAACTGGGTGGATTTACAGGGGGGTAGATAAAAAAAATTGGTTATTGCGACGAGAGGGTCACGTTACGCGAGGGGAGAGAGTTTTTTAATTTCTTAGCTCGTAGGTATTTGACCACAGCGCGTACGACTACAATCGTTACTAAAGAAAAGACTACAATCGTAAAGCCGGCTTTCAAATGCTTGAGGCTTCGAAGAATCTGAGTGATTTGATCACCCCACATATGTCCCAACCCGTAGCCCGCAGCAATCCAAATGGGTACGCTTAACAGAGCTGCTAATCCGTCCAATAAAATGAATCGCCTGTAATCCATTTTCATGGCGCCCGCGATGAAGAAAGCGGCAGCCCGAAAGCCAGCAACAAATCGGGCGAAGAATACAATTTTTTGTCCGTACTTGCGGAAATAAGCGCGAGTTCTTCTAATCTTGCTGGTCTTGATAAAGGTTTGCTTCCTTTCCAGGATTCTAAGGCCCAGCTTTCTGCCAAAGAAGAAGAGGATGGTATCGCCGATCAAAACGCCTATCATGGTCACTAAGAAAGTGGGGATGATTTCCAGCGTTCCGTCCCAACACAGATAGCCCGATGCGACCAGCGGAATGTCCTCAGGCAAGGGGAAACCGAGTCCGCAGGCAACCAAAATTCCAAAAATGATGGCATAGGCTCCATTGCTGGAAAGATTGGTTAAATAGATGAAGAGTTTTTCCATAATAAAAGCATCACGGTGCCCCAGAATCACAGTGCCCCAGGTGAAAAAGGAAGACAACCTCTTTCACCCCAACTCTTTTTACTTTATCATTTTTGAATGCAGGGGCAATGATTCCATTAGATAAGCTGTTTGTGGTATTTACATTGAATGGCTAAACCCGGCAAAAGGAAACAGGGGGGACCTGAGAAGCTCGCAAGAGCACCCAGAAAACCGATGGCTCGGTCTGTTAAGCCTCGGAAGCCTCAATCTGTTTCCATTACAGGCGGCGATCCAATGCTTGCCGCTTACCTCCGGGAGACGCATCGCTATCCCATTCTATCTCGGGAGGAAGAGCATGAATTGGCGGTCAGGTTTCATAATACTCGAGATAGGGATGCTTTCCATAAGCTCATTACGGCTAACCTAAGATTTGTTGTTAAGATTGCGTATGAATATGTGCATTATCGCGTAAGGTTGTTGGACCTTATCCAGGAAGGGAACACGGGTTTGGTTAAGGCCGTCCAAGAATTTAATCCCTACAAGGAAGTTCGCCTGACCACTTATGCAGTCTGGTGGATAAGAAGTTATATCCAAGAAGCCATTTTAAGAAATTATTCCTTAGTGAAACTAGGGACCACGCAAGCACAAAAGCGACTGTTCTATCGGTTGAGAGCAGAACAGAAGAAGTTGGAGCAGCTCGGGATGGCCCCGGATGTGAAGTTGCTCGCAAGTCGATTGGAGGTGAGGGAAAAAGACATCCAAGAGATGGATCAGAGACTTTCTCAGCATGATTTATCCTTGAATGCGCCGTATTCGGAAGGGGAAAAGAAACAGCATATTGATCATTTGGCGGATAGTTCCCAGCCCATTGACGTTTCGCTCGGGGACGCTGAGCAAAAGACACTCTTCAAACAGATACTTGGCCAATTTGCTGAAACGTTGGAAGGTCGGGAAAAAGTTTTTTTCGATGAGAGGCTCGTATCGGAGAATCCCCGCACGCTACAGGAACTGGGGGACCGCTACGGGGTTACCAAGGAGAGGGCCCGGCAGATAGAGGAACACATCAAAGAGAAACTCAAGAGTTTTGTTAAAGAGCGCTATCCGGATTATGATCTTCTGACGGGTGATCGGACATAGGACATCAACCATTTTGGATTGATGGGTGATGCTTTATCGGGTGACTCTGCTCAGGAACTAGCGGGTCTTGGTCGGTGCAAAGGGCAAAAGATCTCTCCTTATGATTTCGGTAGCTGCTGTTACGATGAGGCTAATATCGCAGGGGCGGTGGTATTTTGTCGACGCAAAATCACTTATAC
>JACQOU010000429.1 GCA_016207775.1 Deltaproteobacteria bacterium | reverse complement strand
GAACCACAGCTGGGGCGAGCGCAGGGGCAGCCCAGGCTACGGACGCCGTTATGTTGCGGTGGGTTGGTCGTAGATCTACCTTTATGTAAACTGCATTGCCCGGAAAATAGGGCGTTTATGGCTCCTAGCCGTTCTGTCCTCTTCTTTGCGTAATCGGCGCGGAGCTTGTGAACCTGACGAATGGCCGTCATCGTTTTGGGCCAGAGTGCCGCCTCCACCTCTTTTGTAGGCAATGGTATTTTATCAACCTCTGTAGCTTCCTCGGCTTCGGCAGCCAAGGCATTGCTTCCAACGAGTGAGCTGACGAAAACCCCATAGCCTTTCGAAAATGAGATCTCAGAGGAGAGAGGACTGGTTGATTGATAACGCACAGTCCATGCTGTCACCAGTAAAAAGCCTAATCCGAATAGTAAGAGATGTTTGTTTTTCATAGCTGCCCCAATAATGCTTCGAGTTACCGCTGGTCAAGAACAATCTACGGTGACAAAGTTGCTTTTCTAAATGGATGAGCCTAATTGAATTTTAGCGACTGGGAGCAAGAGCTGCAGCTTCGCCTGTTGTCCGACAAGGAGTGGTCCAAAGCTAGGTCTTTGACGGTTTATTTCCTTTTGGCGACAAACCAAGCCTCATAAAGACCTTTGAACTGAGCAAAGGAATCGAATATCCGGCGGTGATAGCTGCGTTTTCCAGGGCCAAAATCACCACTTCCGAACAGGTGCCCTGTCCCCACATTGAGGAGCGAAGTAACCTCATCGTATCTTACATTTTGTGGAATCTTTCCAGCTTTTGCCAGGGCCTGAAAAATGGCTACCTGTTTTTGAGGTCGGTCGCGATCAAAAAGAGTGGCCAGGGCATCGTGGTCGGGTGCCCTTCTATAACTTTCGCATTCGAGTGATTCCCGACACAAGAACGGTAGTTATGATCGATCGCAACAGTGGAATCATAGAAATTCGCCTAACCAAGAATATTTTAGAGCAGAGCCTCGTATTTTTATTCAGCAGTAAGCATTGTGAAGAATATGGAGTTTTTCCTCTAAGCCATTGGAGTTCCGAGCCTTTGATGCGTGCTGCTGTGGATTAGTCAGGGACTTACCGATGTAATGTTAAAATGGAAACACCTTGGGGAAATTTATGAGAACGATTGCATTATTCGTGTTTGCCACTACGTCGACATTTCTTTTGGGTGATGTCCTACGACAGCCGGCTCAATTGGTGAGGACAGTGCCAGATCGAAGAGTGCCCGTTAATAATGTCACAGGGACCAGTACGAACGCTGCTAGCCAGCAAAATGATGTTGAGATTGTGAAAAAAGACTTCAGCATCAGTTCCGCCGAGGCAGGTCAAATTCGATCACGTAGCGCAACGGATGGTGAAAACTTTTTTGTCATCTGGGAGGATGCCCGCTTTAATGAGAGTAGTTTATTTACTTTTTTTGGTGCTCTCATCGGGTCGGACGGCAAGGTTAAAAAAAATGATATCCCCATAAGTACGCCCTCTGGGAGCCAAAGAACCGGGTCCATTGCCTTTAACGGTTCCGTTTACCTGGTGGTATGGAGTCAAATCGATGAGTACTACTTTCAAGTTCGGGGGGCTATTTTTGATAAAAACGCAGTGCGAGTCAAAGACCTTACGTTTAATTTTGGGGAAGCAGTACACCATGTTTCACCTGTTGTGATGGCCGTCGGAACCGACTTTGGCTTGGTTTGGGCTACCAACTCTTCCGATGGAATGGTTTCGGTGCAAGGGGCATTGGTTAATAGTAGTGGCGACATACTCTCTCGACAAGTTATCGTGCCATCTCAAGAAAAAGACATCTCCAGGCCCAAACTAGCGTCAAAAGACAATACTCTATTAGTCGTTTGGGAAGAACGTGGCGGTTCTGGCAAAATCAAGGGTGCCCTTTTTTCTAAGACGTTCATACGAAAGACAGATGACCTAACTCTCACTTCCGGTGAATTCAACGCCGGGGTGCCTACTGTCACTGCTGGAAAGGACCAGTATTTAGTAGTTTGGGAAGATACGAGAAACAATGAAACCGACCTTTATGGGGCACGAATTGCACCCGATGGCACGGTCTTGGATGCCAATGGGATTGCCATCTCCACTGCCGAAGGTCCTGTAGCGAATGCCAATGTGGTGTGGACCGGAAAACAGTACACGGTGGTATTTGCCCAACCTGCCAGGCTCAAATACAAGGACGAGCTTACGGACGAAAAACATATCTTTGCGGTGAACGTGGGAAATGATGGAACTGTGGATATGCCAGTTCAGATAACGGGAAGAGTTCCAACTCATGATGAACAAGATAGCGATCCATGGATAGCTTGGAATGGGTCGAAGTTCCTTGTCACGTGGAGTACTTACAACGACCCACCTTCTTACTTTGATTTGTACGGAGTTGTTGCGAAACGTTTGGGCCATCCCCCAAGAACGAGGGAAGTGGTGTTGAAGGAGTCCGGGCGCAGAATTCGTGGCCTTACAGATTTTCTCATTACAACAGGTCCGGGAAATAAATATTCTCCGTCAGTAGCTTCGGATGGTGAGGATTTTCTTGTCGTTTGGGAGGATAGTCATCATTCAAAAGGGGGGTTGGGTATAGATATCTACGGGGCCCAGGTTGACAATATTGGAAGGTTAAAGGATCCCTCGATTCCCATTGCTACAAAGCTAAATACCCAAAGAACTCCAAAGATTGTATCGAGCCAAGGACGTTACCTTGTCATATGGATAAACCAAAACAGCCAAACAGCTTCCGGCGCCATTCTGAATCGAAATGGCTTGATCCTCAAGCAAATGGAAAATATGGTGCCTGATTTTAAAACTGACAATATGGCCATTGTTGGGCTGAATGATGGTTTTGCAACTTTCTTTGCAGATGACCAAGGTATCAGCCTCTTGCTCCTGGATAGTCACGGAAATCTCATTCGGAGCAGAAGAATCGTTAACGAAGATGGTGCTTACCCCGGAATGGCGGCTGCAAGACATGGCCAAAACGTTCTTTTGGTATGGGAAAGTACAACTCATGATATTCGGGGGGTCATGCTATCTGATACTGGGCAAATTCTCAAAGAGCCTTACGACATTTCTGCATCCCCAACGCTCGAACAACGGATTGATGCCATAGGAGGGGATGATGGTTTTTTGGTAGTGTGGGAAGATGCGCCCAACGGTGCTTGGCAAATTTATGGCGCTCGCTTGTCCAGCAGCGGTGAAGTATTGGACCCGAACACAATTGTTATTGCAACAGCGGTATCCGCTAACCAATTTCCCAGTGACCCAGCAGTTACTTGGTTTTCCGGAAAATATCGGGTGGTATGGACAACATTCTTTCTTTCTAAGACATGTGGGGGAACCTATCCGTTGGTCTGGAATATTCCCCTATTCAAAAAGGACTGTTCGTCGACTTACCAATACCAACATGAAATCTATAGCTCCGCTGTTCGTTCCGATGGTACTGTTGAGGCCCCCTATAAAATCAGTAGTGAGTCAAAGGCCACAATGGGTCTTCATTCCTCCACGCCTGCCCTCACTCCCAATAAGCACCAACTGCTAATAGCGTGGAAGGGCGAGAGGAAAAAACCACAAGGTGACAAGGCTATCAATATTTATGGAGCTTTTCGGAAGTAGGCCTTCGTATCATGTGATCCTGTCAATGTATAGGCAATTCAAAGGCCCTTTTTTCTATTCTTTGGCTTCAAACTGTTTTGGTTGGCGTCATGTGCATACCCAGGCGAAAAGTGATTTGAGGTATCGGGATGGCTGACGCAATGCTCATACGGCGACATATCTTCCTTCTCACTTTGACATTGTTTACAGCGCTTGCCCCCAATCTCCACTCAGAAGTCGAAGTAAAAGTGTTTGTCTTTGTTCACAGGGGAAGTCGAAGCGGAGAATTAGTTGAAGCGCTTCTTAAGCGCGAGGAAAGTGGAGCGTGGAAAATTGAGTATGCTCAGACAACCATGGATGTTCCCAATCAGGAAGTCCATGCTCTTTTCGACCAATTGTTCATAAACAAAGAGCGTCCCGCTTTCCGTTCGTCTGTAAGAAAAATATACGGCGGAAAGCCGGCCGGCATTACTGGAACCTCGATGGCAAAGATTTCTGAAAATCCTCAGCTTGTATTTCATCTGGACACGGACCAAAAAATCCAAACGATCGAGGCAGCGCTTGAGCGCCATCCCAGTCCGCTGACGTATCAGAAGTCCACGACGAACTGGCAACCCATCGTGGATTATTCCCTGCCACTGCAAGCGATCATTTTAAAAACAAACATGCCAGCACGGCAGAGATACCAAGTTTTGGCAAAAGGCGCCAACAGACGGCCTGACTTATTTACAGTCGTTGCACTCGAGGAGCTGCCTGATGGAAAAGTGAAAATAGCACCCGTATGGCCTGCACGGCGGGCAATGTACTTAGGACCCATGACCCAGATTCCCACTTGGACTATCGACAAAGAGCAACTGATTCTGGATGCGGGAGAACAAGCGTCTGTTCGCTCCAATGCGGTTTCTATTGAAAAGGCGTTTCGAAATGCTTTTGGGCAACCGACAGCTACCATTCGGCCAACTGAGCTGCAACACGATGAACGTTTATTCAGTTTACTTTTTAACGCAGACGAACTTTCCCTTGAACGCGAAAAAATCCAATGGAGAAGTTATCTTCGAGACCATCCCAGAGAGCCCTTCTATAACTTTCGCATTCGAGTGATTCCCGACACAAGAACGGTAGTTATGATCGATCGCAGCAGTGGAATCGTAGAAATTCGCCTAACCAAGAACGATTTGGCAAAACTGGGTCCGGGCGATCCCACTCTTGCAATCCGAAATGGCGGACTCGACGTATTGCCAGGGGTTTG
>JACQOU010000444.1 GCA_016207775.1 Deltaproteobacteria bacterium | reverse complement strand
TATTGCGTATCCGCTGAAACTGGGCACTCAGAAGGTTATTGGACCTATACGATCATAAGAACCGGGACAGGAAGCACTGAAATGCAATGCGATCATTCCATCACGGTAGATGGAGAAAATTGCAAGCCCGGTTCGTCCTTTCCGCTTCCTTCTGGGTGTACCGAGCTTCGAATGCCCGATAAGGAATAGTTCACACGGTTGTAATATTTATGTGGTGGCGTGAAACCGTTTAATAAATAAATGTAATATTACAAATGGTTATAAAGTAATTTTTCATTTATGGTTCATCTCTGTGAATCAATAATCGAAAAAATGTCCTTGACTAACGCAATGGGTCGGGTAACGGTGCGCTCACGAAAGAATGCGCAGTATGGAAATTTTCGAGTATAGCGACTATTGCGATTATCTGTGCGCCTATCTGAAACACCATCGGCAGCGTAATCGTGGATTTCGTCTTCGGGACCTAAGTGAGAAGGCTGGTTTCCACTCTCCATCTCTCCTAAGCATGGCTCTTCGCCGGCGTAGGCCGCTTTCTCAGGGAGCGGCAGAAAAATTGGCTAGGGCCCTATCCCTGCGTGGCAAGCGCAAAAAGTACTTTCTTGCCATGGTTCGTTCATCTACAGAACGGAAAAACCAAAATAGAAAAATGGCTCAAGAGAGTATGTTCTTATTAAAACATCAATATGCAGCCCGTCCGATGGAGCTTGAGCAGTATCGATTTCTCGCTACTTGGTTTTACCCCGTTCTCTATACCATGGTGGGAATAAAACATTTTCGGTCAGATCCCCACTGGCTTGCTGAAAAGCTTGGACGGGGGGTTAGCGCAAAACAGGTGGGGATCGCTCTTGCAGATTTAGTAAAGCTCGGCTTGCTTAAATGCGTGGATGGTCAGTACACGCAACTCGCTTTTAATCTCACCACGTCAGAGGATGTCAAAAACGTTGCAGTTCACAGATACCATCATGAGATGAATGAACTTGCAAAGGCTTCCTTTAATCTTCCCTTGGACGAGCGAGAGATCAATGGCGTGACAATCGCAATTCCAAAGAAAATGCTTTCTTCCGTAAAGGAAAAACTCCGTCATTTTCGTCGGGAGATAGCCGAGTGGCTGAGTGCATTCGAGGTGGAGGCTTCCGACGTTTATCAGCTGAACTTACATTTGTTTCCAGTTACTGCGAACCTTAGCGACGAGGGAAAAAATGCACCCTAGATCGGGATTCGTTGCTCTTGTTGTTGCAGGATTGTTGCTTGTTGGGTGCGGCCAAAACTCCGCGCCCGACAGATCGCCCAAAGCACAAAAATCGGATGATGGCGTTCAAGTCGGCAATGGGGCTGTTTCTTTAAGTAGTTATTATTCTCCGGATTACAAGTTTCACTTTGCTTTTCCACCAGACTTTAAGCTAACCGAGGAATCACGACGGCATATTACGGTTGCTGCTCGTTCTGAGGTCTCGCAAAATAATCGCTCACTCATTCGTTTTCGCATCTTTCCAGGCGGGGACATGGGTGGGCTCAGAATAAAAGATTGGGGGGATCTGCGCGCTTACGTAACCAACGACTGTGCTGGCTCATCTCTAACCGTTATTTCCGTGAGTGGTATTCAGGGGTTTTCCTGTTCATTGAAAAATGAGACGTGTTTTCGGTCTGTTAATAAATATCTTTTTACTCCGAGGAAAGATGTTATCAGCGTTGAGATTAAGGGCCGAGACGAAGCCGGGCTTGAAGAAATGGAGCATGTGCTCGCAAGCTTTATCTACGATGACCAGCCACCCAATGTGATTGCCTTGCAGTTAGATCGGGTGACCGAACGGGGACGGGTCGGTCTAACGGTTAAAGTGAGAGATGGTCTTTCTGGAATAATGCTGAAATTGCAGGGTAAAGTCGTTCCCGATCCGGCGATTTCAGGCGACTCGGACGGCTTCTCCTTTGCAGTGAGTCTGACGGGTGATGGCAGTGATATTTACCACGCTGAATTTGAACTCCCGTCAAGATTTTCTGAAGGCACCTATGTCATCAGTGAACTGAATCTGTGGGACAATTTGGCAAACGGTGCCAAGCTTTCTATTCAACACAGTCACCAAAGGGTTTACTTGCCTCCCTTTGAAAATTTTGAAGTCATAAGATTCAAAACGAAAGCTTTCCGGGCGTCTGACAAAATCCATCCCGTTATTCACGATGCAGCCTTGTCAGTGGTTTCTGCCAGTCTGGCCGACGGTGCATTACTGAGATTTCGTGCAACGGACAACTCAGGCGGAATTTTCAGGGAATCCACCACTTGGGGGGAACTTAAACAGCGACTTCCCGATGGCAAGGATGTGATGATTCCAATAGTGGGTACAGCAGTTGCGGCTGGTGACAACTGGTATGCAATCCGATTTGAAATTTCTCCTTTTGTACCTAATGGGAAGTATGTGCTCACCCATTTTCAGGTGCAGGACACTCAAGGCAACAGAACAAGCCTATTCCTTAAAAGCGGTTCAGTAGCGTCTTTAGACGAGCGATACTACCAGCACACCGATGATTCAGTGGTTAAAGCGTTCCCTACAACGATTCGTACTCAAATGGTAAACGTGACGAACTCCTTGGCGGAGCCTCACGCCAAGCCACCGTACATTAGCAGCCTGGAAATCAAGCCGAAGATTAATACGACAGGCGAAAAAACGGTTACGGCCGGCGGAAGTGCGAGCATTTGTTTTACGGCTTCAAACGGCGGAGCTGGGATTACGCCTTTTATGGGTTATGCCGGGTTATTAGTCTCTAACTTTAGAACTGATACGGGAAAGCAGACTGTCATTCCCATCGGGGGGGCGGTCAAACAAGTGTCTGAACACGCCTATTGCTTGGATTTTAATATCCCCCTTAATTCGCCGCCTGGAGAATACTTCGTTCAAAGTTTTAGAATTGCTGACAATGGGCGGAAGGTGGGCAAATTGTATGTTCCAGCTCAATCCGGAGTGGTGATTTCAACGGGTTCTCCTCGTTATTTTGATGCCAATAACAAAATGACGTCTGTACCCCTTGCAGTGATTACCGTATTGAAGCCCAGTGACGGTGAGTACTAGCATGAGAAATCCGTTAAACGCTCCAAATTTCCTGCGATTCGTCGATAACATACCAGGGATGGTTTATCGTTACAGCAAAGATGTGGCTCAAACGAATCTATTTGTGAGTGAGGGAGTTTTCAGCTTGACTGGGTATAGGGCTTCCGATTTTGCGAGTGGCAAAGTAAATTACCGCAAGCTTATCCATTCCGAGGATCAGCAATCAGTTACGCGACAAATTGAGGCGACTTTGTGCGCAGGCAAACCGGCTCAGCTTCTTTATCGTATTAGCACCCGCTCAAGAGAAACAAAGCTCGTTTTGGAGAACAGCCGACGGGTGGTTACGTCCAACCAGAAACAGGTCTCACTGGAAGGAATCGTACTGGAAGTTACCTGTTTGGAGCAATTCATTGAGCAGTTAGCAAAAGAGCTAAACAAAACGGAACTCAGCAAACAGTCGCATAGATCTTTCGCTGAAACGATGCATGATCTGTTCGAGCCAATGCGTACCATTTCAACCCATTGCCAGCTCCTGCTGGATCGTCACGCAAGTCAATTTGACGAGGGAGGAAGGGAGCTTGCCGGGCGCATCTGGGATGCCAGCCGTAGGATGATTGCACTGATCCGAGATTTGCGCGAGCATCCGCTAGGCACTGTCAGTCACACTGTCGAATCATGCGAATCCCAAGAAGTGATTACACAGGTCTTGGCCTCTTTGAAGCCACTTATTGAAGAGAGTGGGGCAAAAATCGAACTTAAAAATCTGCTCCGCGTGAATGCGAACGTTGTGGGATTGGGCCGAATATTTCAAAACCTTATCTGCAATGCGATTCGTTTTAAGAAAGAGCATTCTGTACCGCATATCACGATAGGAAGCGATAAGACCAAAGAAGGATGCCGTTTTTTTGTGAAAGACAATGGTGTTGGCATTGCATTAGATGTTCAGAAAAGGCTTTTTTCTGGCTCCTCGACAGAAAGGATATCGGAACAGCGGAACAGGGGAAGTGGATATGGGCTTGGCATCTGCAAGAGGATTATTGAGCTTCACGGTGGCAAAATTTGGGTTGAATCAGTTCCCGGAAAAGGTTCGACGTTCTTCTTTACGCTTCCTCAATCGTGAGAGTAGGACTCGTCCAATAATAAGTCAGACATTTCTGCTTCTATCGGCCCGCTTTTCTGGTTCCTGCCGATGTACCGCAAGCAGTGCAGATATAATCGTAGAGCTCGCCATCGGGCAATATGAGCAGCAACCGCTCTCTGACCGGCCTGGCTGTGCGGCATTTGGGGCAAAGCAGATGGGTTGCTGAAAAATCCTCAAACGCGGCCTTTTGCGGTTGAGTGGCAGGCCTTCTGACGACCATCTTAGGACGCAGCTCGGGCTTCTGGCGTGAGGATTGTCGCGATAGGTAGTGCCTGATATCGTCATCACCCATAGTTACTTGACCCAACTTCCTGTTCGTTTCTTTGGACTCCACAATAATGCGACACGCCCTTTCAGGCAAGAATAGGGGATAGGGCCCCAGGAACGGCTGTCGTGGCTTACACTTCTGTTGTCGCTGAGAACGAAAAAGTAATCTATCGGGACATCGACAGGCCCATAGTCGAGATGTTCAGTTCCTTGAGTGGCAATTTGATAAGAGTGATCGCTGTGAGGTGATTCCCACGTTGCGGAGTGCTCATTCGACACATCCTTTTGATATATCTCCGCTTTTCCGTTTACATAGAGCTGGCCCGATCGGAGCATGATGGTATCTCCGCCAATGCCCACCACCCGCTTGATGAACCTTTCGGAACCCAGTTCTGGCACAGCAAATACGACTATTTCGGAACGTCGTGGCCGTCGAAATTTAATGATTTATTAAGACAGCATAAAATTCAACTGGCTGTTTTTTCCGAGGATAAATCCAAGAGAGTTTACC
>JACQOU010000420.1 GCA_016207775.1 Deltaproteobacteria bacterium | reverse complement strand
GCGTGGAGCAGACCCTCCAAAGAGAGGGATACTGTACCCATCAATTCAAAATGGTTGATGTACTAGTTTAGCCGAGGCCACATCATGATAACGGCACCCACCAAACAAATTCCGGCTCCTGTGCAATCCCTAAAATCTGGCAACTGTCCATCAATCATCCATCCCCAGAACATAGACAAGACAATAAACACAGCTCCGTAAGCAGCATATACTCGGCCAAAGGGATGTTGGACCGGCTGAAAAACGGGAATGATCCCGTAAAGGGACAAGACTATAAACCCGGCAATACCAACCCAAACTATTCTCTGCTCTCGTAACCATAGCCAAACGAGATAGCCACCGCCAATTTCAAAGAGTCCGGCCAACAGAAATAAGAAAATTGAGCGCATGCACCTCCTTATCTGCAATTGTCATTTAGTTCAATTTATTTTAGAGGGGATGAGATCCGTCCCCTGGGAGCCAATAACGTGGTGCGTGCGAAATCGAAAATTGACGCTGTTGCTTGTTGCCACGATAATTAAATTTAATGTTTCGTGCACTTATATCTATCCTTATTGTGCTCGGTTACTTCACGGTCCCGGTTACAAGCGCCGGATGTTGCTCTCGCGAATGTGCTGTCCCCACCCTGGGGGCCGACGGTTGTGGTGCACACTCAGTCGATATAGGTCAAAAATCACAAACACCGTGCGATGATGAGAGCCGTAGCTGTGGTTCTGGCTGTTGCCAACCCCAAGAAGCAGCATTTTTTTGTAGGATCTCCCAAGATTTATCTCGTTCCGTTACCTATAGATACTCACCGGAATCTTATAGGGACCTGTATTTTCCACCAAAAGAGAGACCTCCCAGACACACCTTTCGCTACGCTGCTTAGAGGAATTGAGAGAGAATTAGTTATTCGTTCCTTTGTGGGTAGGGGTTGAAATGCTTGATGCCATAATTCGGTATTCGTTACGACATCGAACGCTTGTGCTGTCATTAACGGCGTTCATCGTTGTTTATGGATGGATGGTTTTGAAAGACCTTCCCGTAGATGTGTTCCCAGATCTTAATCGCCCGACGGTAAATATCATTACCGATGTACGCGGTATGGCTCCGGAAGAAGTTGAGGTTGTTGTCACGCGTCCCATTGAGACAGTTTTGAACGGTATGCCTGGTGTGACACGGATTTTTTCTTCGTCAGCAACAGGGCTCTCCGTAGTGCGAGCGCAGTTTGAATGGGGAACCGATCTCAAGTTCGCCCGGCTCTCAGTTTCCGAGCGTTTACAGCTTGCTAAGAGCCGCATGCCTGAGACTGTAACTCCGATGCTCTCTCCCACTTCCTCCATCATGGGTGAAATCCAGATGGTGGGTCTTACCAGCAAAGACGGTACCACAGACTTAGGCGAGCTGAGAACGCTTGCTGATTGGACCCTGCGGCCAAGGCTTCTTATGATTCCGGGTGTGGCGCAGATCGTGGTGATAGGTGGTGAACAACGCCAGATACAGATTCTTGTCAATGCTGAGAAGCTAAGACGCAAGCGGATTCAAATTCATGAATTTGAGCAAATCATAGCGAAGATATCTGAGGCCTCAGGTGGCGGGTTTATCACAAAAGGGGATAGGGAATGGCTAATCCGCAATTTCGGTCGAATCAGAAGCTTTGATGAAATTCCAAACACTCCGATCGGTCTCGCTATGGGTATTCCCGTCCTTCTCAAGGACGTCGCTCAAGTGGATTTTGCGCCGGCACCAAAAAGGGGGGATGCCTCTGTTTCCGGAAAACCGGCTGTCATTCTCATGGTACAAAAGCAGCCCGCCGCCGATACACTGAAAGTTTCTGCTCTCGTTGATAAAGCTTTGACGGAGCTTCATTCATCGCTACCTGCTGATGTTGAAGTTCACGGAGATTTGTTCAAACAGGCCGATTTCATTCGTTCAGCCATTGGAAATGTGGAAGAAGCACTCAGGGACGGCTCCATTATGGTCACCATTGTGCTCATTCTCTTTCTCTTAAATTTCAGAACGACCGTCATCACCTTAACTGCAATCCCGCTTTCCTTCCTCATCACGGCAATTGTTTTTAAGTTTTTCGGGCTCGGTGTAAATACGATGACACTCGGTGGTCTGGCCATTGCCATCGGAGAGCTTGTGGACGATGCCATCGTCGATGTTGAAAACGTTTTTCGAAGGCTCAAAGAGAATAGGGAAAGACCAAATCCGAGACCCGCCATGCAGGTCATCTATGAGGCTTCAAGCGAAATCAGAAATTCCATCGTATTTGCAACGATTATCGTCGTGCTCGTATTCATTCCGCTCTTTGCCTTGTCGGGGGTAGAAGGACGGCTCTTTACTCCGATTGGTATTGCCTATGTTGTGTCGTTGGTTGCTTCTCTTGTCGTATCCCTCACCGTGACACCGGTTTTATGTTCCTATTTCCTTCCCAAGATGAAGCTTAAGGAAAATGACAGTTGGGTAGCCAAAAAACTGAAAAGTTTTGATAAACAGCTTTTGGAACATGTGCTCGATCACCCGTTAAAAGTTATCATCGGGACCGCAGTCATCGTTTTGCTTGCAGCAATGGCTGTGCCCTTCATGGGGCGGAATTTCCTTCCTCCTTTTAACGAAGGAAGCGCCATGGTTTCAGTAACCAGTCAAGCTGGAATTTCGCTTGCTTCTTCAAGTGCACTTGCCATGAAAGTAGATCAAGCACTGCTTTCCATACCCGAGGTGCGCTCTGTCGGAAGGCGCACGGGCCGGGCGGAAGAGGATGATCATGCTGCCGGAGTTAACCACTCGGAATTTGAGATAGCGCTTAAACCCTCAAAACGATCGCGACAAAAGGTTTTTTTAGACATTCGTGAGAAGGTGAAAGCTATCGTTCCCAGCGATGCATACGTTGGTTTGAGTCAGCCCATTACGCATCGTCTGGACCATATACTCTCAGGGGTTAAGGCCCAAGTGGCCCTTAAGCTTTTTGGCCCCGATCTTCGGGTTCTAAGGCAGCAGGCAGCCGAAATAAAAAATGCAGTTGAGACGGTTCCTGGCATTGTGGATCTTCAGCTTGAAGGGCAAGTGCTTTTTCCACAGTACAAGATTTATCTGATGCGTGAGGATCTTGCAAAATATGGAATCGTTCCAGGGGATTTGATCGACGCCCTCGAAGCGATGTTGCAGGGAGTTCCGGTAAGCCGCATTATTGAACAGGAGCGCTACCTCAATGTCTATGTCAGGCTTGATGAAGAGTCCCGCAAGGATATAGAGGCCATAAAGCGTATTCCAGCGCACACACTGCCCACAGGCCAGGTCATTCCGCTAGGCGATCTCACCGACATATTTGAGACCAGTGGCCCCAATACGATTGAGCGCGAGAATCTTCAGCGTCGAATTGCCATTTCCTTTAATACCGCGGGACGCGACCTCGATTCCGTTGTCGAAGATGTAAAGAGGAAACTCAATGAAACGATTAAGCTTGCTCAGGGATACTTCATGGAATTTGGCGGTCAGTATGAGAGCCAGAAGCATGCGACCCGAATGGTCACCATCTTGGGTATTTTGTCTATCATTGGGATTTTTGTAATCCTCTACTTTCACTTTCATTCCGTCGTTATCGCTCTCCAGATTATGGTTAATATCCCTTTATCGCTTGTCGGATCGGTGATCGCTATTTTTCTTGTGGACCGCACTTTTTCGGTTGCTACTCTTATCGCATTCATCACCCTGTGTGGAATAGCCAGCCGAAATGGCATTATGATGATTAGCCACTACATTCATCTCATGAAGGAGGAAGGTGAAAATTTTTCACGGGAAATGATCATTCGAGGCTCACTTGAACGACTTATTCCGGTTCTGATGACCGCCTTTTCAGCGATTCTAGCTCTTACTCCGATCGTCCTTGCGAAGGATCAGCCTGGAAAGGAAATTTTGCACCCAGTGGCGATCGTCATCGTAGGGGGGCTTCTATCATCGACTTTACTCGATATTTTTATAACGCCGACGATTTTTTACAGATTTGGACGCAATTCAGCCGAACGACTTGTATCCAGAAACCAGGGAACTGAAATAGTTTTCGAAAAACAAGGGGGAAAGACATGAAACGATACATATTATTACTAATCATTGGCGCTGTTATTAGTAATGGCGTGTTTAGCGACGATACCTGCAATCATGAGGCGTCGGTAGAAGCAGCCCCGCAAGGCGGAAGCCTTCGCGATGCTCCTCCATTTAAGAGCGAGATAAAAATCGATGGAAACATCGTAAAGCTCTATATTTACGACCAGAAACTCAAAGCTGTGAAATACGATAAGGATACACTCAGTGGCTTTGTGCAGTTTCCACGCCAAGAAAAGAAATCCATCTCCTTCAAAAGGATCGCGGAACTAAAGCCTATTACAATCAAGAATGTTGGAACCATCACTGAGCGTTACGAGGCAAGCATTCCCGGCATCAATAAGGTTCATCGCTATGATATGCATGTCAATCTTGCAGTTGGGGACAAAACAGCGAGGGCAGATTTTGGCGTCGACAACATTCACTGATATATAGGAAGACGGTATCAAAACGTTGCTCACAATCGGAATTGGCGATTACATCGAACTGAGGAAAGAGTGATCGGTTTTGGTCGTGGTAGTGAGGAATATGCTATAACCGGGTTTACTGCCATTCCGGAGACAAAAAGAAACGATCAGCAAGCTTAACCTCGGCAGTAGTTATTTCGTTTTCCGAAAGATTGAAGCTGACTAAAGCATAGCTGACAGAAACGGAACTGGTTTTCAAGATTTGGCCGCTCGTTTTGTTCGTCACAAGCGGAAACTCAGCCCACTTCACAAGGTATTCTATTTTTTGTGGCATGGACTTTGTGAAAGGGGTCCCTCCGGATGGGTTTGAGTAGACGGGAATCGTTCTGAAATACTTTGAGTACACCGGAACTCTGATAAAATCTCCTTGTTCTTTTTGGCTGGCCTGACTACCTGTGATTATACGTCTGCTTTCGCGTACGGCGTTGGATGCATGTTCTCCTTTAAATGGTAGACCTACCAGAACCAGTGAACCAAGAGGGGAACCGTTGATTTCATACATCCGAGATGCAGCTTTGTCCAAAGCGGAGTGAACGTCTGAACCTTTCAACACCTCAACGTGGCTGCAATCGCTCGACGTCTTGATCTGCAAAATACGTTTGAACGGATAATCTTTTTGAACGAGATTGAAACGACTGGCAATCACTGGTTCAATCCAGATTTTGTATTTCAACTCGTAAAGGCGGGAAGAAACAACTCCGTCAACACTCTGATGTCCGACTTCTTTCACACTCTCCAACTGCGGAATTTGAATCGCATTAGCAGACTCAAGAAGCTTCGTTCCTGCGTCCTCAGCCTGTTTTCCGCAATATCCTATATTTCGCTGTGATTCATCCGATGAAGCTCTATTTGTTTGCCTAACATGTTCAGCGCAGAGCGAACCCGAGCAAGTAACGGCAGCTATGTACAATAAACAGACAAATAATTTCACGGACCTGCACATAACATCCCTCATGCGCTAGTACAACAAGCAAATTGCGGACCATGAGCTAGGGCCTTAAAAATGACTCGTCGATGTGTATTCGTCCTCCTGCTGGTAATTGTCATACTGGTGATTTTCAATGAATAACCAATGTTTGCCAATCAAGTTTCCCACTGCAGAGCAAATCATCGCGGCGAATAAGTAAGTATGTCTGCTTCGAGGGTGGAAACCCCCATCACTGTTTTGACAAGGGCAAAATAGAAAGCTCAATCTACACCGCCTTCTATCCCGGTTTCCATCCCTTCGCTGCTGGCGGGAGTGAAGCACCAGCACTTAAAATGAATGAAAAAGAATTAAAACAGACTACCTTTCCCGGAATATAGATAAATCGTTCACACTTTGCCGTTTCTGCAGGGGAGAGATAAAAGTTGTGGCCGTCATTATGGAACGAACCGCAATAGAGAAAATCCTTTCCCACTTAGGTCTTCCAACAGAACCACCTGTCATTCGCCCTGCCAGAAGTCCGCCACAACAATCCCTTTTGCCGGTTCTAGGTTCACAACCGGCTTCGATCACCCCTCGTGCCGGCGTCTACTTTTTTGAGCAAGGTCAATGGGCTTTTCATGCTCTCTACGCCACTTTCTTAATCTCCCATTCTCCGGCGCGATCCTGCGTCAGTTCCAAGCGTCGAAAGTCACGCAACTGATTATTGAGAATCAAATCATGAAGATCATAATCCCGGTCTGGCAGTTTGCTTGCCACAAGAAAACGTACCAACCGATCGTAGCTTTCGGTTATTGGCTGGCTTCCACCCTCAATTCGATAAATCGTTTCCTTCTCATAGCGAACGAG
>JACQOU010000419.1 GCA_016207775.1 Deltaproteobacteria bacterium | reverse complement strand
TCGATAGTCAGATGCGCGTTAATTTTGTCAATGCAGCTGCGGAAAATATCTTGGGAAAGAAGTCAGTCGAATTGGTTGGTCGCTCGTTGGAAGAGTTGCAACTCGGTTTATTGCCTTTCTTTACCCAGGTTGACGCTCAAACGGTGGATGAAGAGGTAGAAGAAATTAAGGCCAGTCGGGCAGCCGGGGATGTGGGGCTTTCCACAAAAGGCAACGAAACCCATCGGTCCTTCTTTGTTCACTCTAAAAATGAACGCCCAGGCATTCGATTACAACAATGTGTGGAAATTGGAAAAGGTAATCTTCATCGAATTATCCGCGGCGATGTGGCGGAATTGCTTCCGGAAGCAGGTCTTGGAAAGCTGCTTGACCGTGAAGCGGCTGGAGGACGAGTGCTTTTGTTTCAAGATGTGACCAAATTATTGCATCTTGAAGAAAAGCTGAAACAAAATGAAAAGCTGGCTGCGGTAGGACAACTTGCAGCCGGAATTGCTCATGAAATCCGAAATCCGTTGGCTAGCACCAGCGCTGCCATTGAACTGCTTAAAGGTAGTCTCCAGATAACGGATCCTGAAAATCAGAAGTTGATGGATATTGCCTTAAGAGAAATTGATCGACTCAATCGCCTCCTTTCTGAATTCCTGGATTTTGTAAAACCTGTACGTATTCGTTTTGAGCAGGTTCGATTGAATGACATTTTGGCTGAAGTGGTGATGGCTCTGAGGCGATCCAAAGAAATTAAGCCTGGCATTTCTATTTTGGATAAATTCGCCAGCGAAACGTTGGTTTACGGAAACCCGGAAAAATTGAAGCAGGTTGCGTGGAATTTGCTGCTCAATGCGATTCAGGCTGTTAGTGCCTCAGGCGCAATAGAAATCGGCTGTTCATGTGGCGAGAACCATACGGTACTTCTATGGATAGAAGACAATGGATGCGGAATGAGTGATGAGATTAAAGCCCATCTGTATGAACCGTTTTTTACGACTAAAGATAAGGGAACCGGATTGGGACTGGCGACCGTTTACAAAATTGTTGAAGCGCACCACGGTGAAATCAGGGTGATTTCAGCGATTGGCAAGGGAACCCGTATAGAAATTATTCTGCCAAGTATATGAAGAACGTTTCACAAGCACTGATCGCATGTTTGTTATTTGGCCCTCTATTGATTTCGTTGAACTGTTATTCAGCTGAAACGGCAGACGAAGCCCCTCCGCCCAAAACGCTTGAGCCTGAAATCAAGGCGGAAGAGTCTGTGCCTCAAAAATCCAGCGATGAATCCACCGATGGGTTATCCGGTGGCGAACAACGACCTTTAGGAAAACAAGGGGTCTTAACGGATAGGGTGCTTCTTGCCGTAGGCGCGAGACTGGATACAGCTTTTTCGGCGGGAGATCCTGTGCAACAGGGCTTTCGAATCCCCTCGATGCGTCTTTCGGTTTTTGGGGAGGTTCATCCTGCCATCGCATACCGACTGTCTGTCGGGCAGACTCGAGAGTTTGCAAGCGTGCTTTTGCCACAGCTTTTGCCTAGTGAGGCGTATGTTCAGTTCAAGAATGCCGATAGTTTCCTCCCGTCCAATCTGAACCTTAAGGTGGGCATTTTCACCCCCCAGCTGCATCCCTGGTGGAGCACTGATCTGGATACTCTTCCGTTTGCTGATTATTTTAGCTCACACCGCATGTTGTTTCTTGGACGTGATATCGGTGCGGAGTTGGCTGTTCGTATTGTCGGTAATTTGGGTGCTACGTTAGGGATATTTAATGGAGCTGGAATTTACGGTCTGAATACAAATAACTCGAAAGCATTCACTGGTTCGGTCAGAGGTTCTGTTGATTTAGGTGATGCGGAAGTCGAGGCGGGGTGGAGTGGCTACCGGTTCAGTCAATCTTCAGCAGGAAGCATTAACTACAAATCCAGCTGGGTCAGCGATTTCTTTCTGATCCTCAATCACTCAAAAAGCGCTTTCGTTTTAGGCGGGGATCTTGCGTTGGGAGCCTTTGAAGATAACATGGCACAATTTGCACCTACCGGTTTAGCGGTTTTTCTTTCGGTTTCTTTAGCAGACTGGCTCAGGTTCTTGGCGAGGGGTGAAAGCGTCCGTAATCCACCTTCAGGAAATGGCGGAACGTTTGCTGCTTACCAGTTGGGCCCTGCGTTTCGTGTGAGTTCGCAAGTGCATCTTTTTTGTAACTTCCAATACTCCAATATGGAAGGTGCCGTCGTAAACGCGACAGAAATCAGGTTGCGTCTCGTGATTTAGGTTTGATTGGTTTTCCAACCACGTCTCGGAAGTATTGACAATACGTCGTAACCGTACACCTTTCGCAAGCTGGTTTTCTGGCCATACACGTTCTTCTACCGTGCAGGATCAGCAAGCTATTCACGATGGACCAAAGAGATTGTGGAATGACTTCGCGCAGTTCCATTTCGATCTTATCGGGTTCCGGGTGGTGCGCCCAGCCGAGCCTTTGGCTGACTCGCTTTACATGAGTGTCCACGGCAATAGCCGGTATGTTGAATGCCTGGTTAAGCACCACACTGGCGGTCTTTCGTCCCACTCCGGGGAGTGTGGTCAACTCTTCCAGAGTCTTTGGGACTGACCCTCCGAAAGAATTTACGAGGCCCTTAGCACATTGGGTAATTGCCCTCGCTTTTGCTCTGAAAAAACCACAAGATTGAATGATTTTTTCGACGGTGCTCGCAGGAGCAGCTGCCAAGGCATCTGCGGTTGGATATCGCTTAAACAGTTCGGGCGTAGTTTTATTGACTCGCACATCAGTACATTGGGCCGAAAGAATAACAGCGATAAGGAGCTGAAAGGGACTTTCATAGTTTAGTTCAGTCTTTGGATCAGGATACAATTTGAGGAGCGCAGCAAAGACTGCGTGTACTTCCTGCTCAGAAACGTCTTTTTGTGCTCGCTTCTTCATAAACTTAAGCAGTTGTTTACCCGTTGTTTACCCTTGCTTTATTGGAAGAGCAAAAATATCTTTTGTAGATGTTGCCGCCGTGGTGGAATGGCAGACACGTATGGCTTAGGACCATAT
>JACQOU010000426.1 GCA_016207775.1 Deltaproteobacteria bacterium | reverse complement strand
GTCCTTATACGACTGCGTTTTCCGATTGTGCTAAATTGGGTGTGCTTTTTGAGTATGTTTGCCGCGCGTTAGGTGAGGCTGGACGGTGAAGTATCGAAAACCTTATTGTGTCACCAGCGGAAGCTGCGAGTGGGGCTCATGGCAAGAGGCAGGAAAGTGATTGGCTATTTCACAAACTCGGTCTTAAGGCCCAAGGCAGTGGCCGCCTTGCATTGTTTTCGATCTGCCGAGATGAATAGGTCGATCCTTGCTTCTTTGGCGGTGGCAATGTGAATAGCATCGAGTGTGCGAAGGGGCTCTGTCTCAAGGCACAGGATGGCTTGAGACAGCACCGCATGTTCGAGTCCCAGTACGGTTGCTTGAGCAATATCTTCCGAAAGGGCAGTCTTTAGGTCGTCATATTGTCTAATCGACAGGGCCTGCTGTCTTCTGAGGCGGTTGAATGCCGATAACATCTCAGGGACACACAAAATGCTGAGGACGATTTCACGGGCCTTCTGGCATTTGGAGTGGACCTTTTCCGATCCGGATTCCTTCACATATCTTTTGGCAAGGGCCGATGTGTCCAGGAAGATGCGCATCACTTGCTTTCTTTCCGGCTGGCGACAATAATCTGGCTTAGAGAAACTCCGTTAAGCGACAAGGGGCTGGCGTTCTGCCACCGGTTTGAGGCGGCTCTGGCGGGTGAGATGATGGCAATGGGCTTTCCGTGCCGGTACACCTCGATTTGTTCCCCTTTCTCAACAGCGTCAAAGAATTTCTTGGCATTGTTTCGAAGTCCGCTGAATGTGACCGTCTTCATAAATGCACTCTCTAGTTGACATTATAATGTACAAAATCATGTCATGTCCAGCAAAATGAGTCGCAACATGATTCGAAGTCACTCGAGGTTATTAGGATAGGGGCCGTCGGTCCAAGGGTTGTACTTGGGATCGGAGTTAAAGTGAGGGTCGGCGGGGATTCTGGGGTCGGGCTCGAGCTCGAGCTAGCCCCATCACTTCAGTTTTCTAGCCAAATACCGAAAACCAAAGGGACCGTTTGAAAATAAACCGTGAGGGCAAAATGAAAACAACTACGCTCTTCTGTCTTTTTGTAGGCTACACTCTATTCGCCGCGTCATTTAAAGCTCAGACTGATGAGGTTGCAAAAAAAGTTCAACAGTTAAAGGCGCACTCAAAGGTAATTAGCGCCTTGTGTAATCGATTGGAGATCCAGGTCCCTGTACTTCAAAAGCAGATTGAAGAGGAATGGAAGGATAGAGACATTGCTGCCAAGATGGAAGAAAAAAGGCAGCTCGATGAGGACTATGAAGCTTTAGTGCCAATAGTAGGGAAAGCTGCCAACGACTTTTATGGGAACCAAGGTGACATTATCAACACCGAAGAGGCAATAAAGGCCCTGGAAGGAGATTTTTTCAAAACGCTTACTAATCAACTGCAAATTGCAAAAAAAGAACTCACTCGCCTAAACAAGGAAAAACGAGCTCAAGAAAAGAGGCTGACTGATCCTGACAACTTTAGATCAGAAGAAGAATATACTGCTGCCATAAAGAAGTTTTTCGACCTAAAAGCTCTCATTCTACAAAGCGTCTCAGGGATTGCAGTCCTTAGAGGCCATCTCAAAAATTCAAGCCCCCCTGGAAAAGAAGACCTAGAAGAAAAAGTGAATGCAATGCAGGCGAAAGCACCTGAATTAAAAGCAGAGTTCAGAAAAAGACAGGCTGAACTGGAAGCGATGTTCGATGCTCGAACTAAGTTAGAATCTGAACTCAAGGCCTACGATCGAAAAGTCAGTTCGGTTATCTGGCGTATGCCCAAAATCTGTGATTATCTGTGAAATTTTAGCTAACCTATCAAGGGCTCGGCGATATCGATGGATAGATGCTAAGACCTTGATTCACCAGCTAGGGAACAATGGAGTAAGCTAAAAAATCATCGACTGTGCTGCCGTTATAGAATGTCCTAATACCCATGAGCCCTGTCGGCTTAAAGTCGACCCAGAAAGCGTGGGAGACCCCTGGTACTTGGAGCCATAGCGCCTAAAAAACTAAGGACTTCGTATGAGATCCATAAGCAACTCACCTAACGCGCGGCAAACATACTCAAAAAGCACACCCAATTTAGCACAATCGGAAAACGCAGTCGTATAAGGACCTATTACGTAAACTCACCTCTGCCGAATTTCGGGCCTTAATCCCGCCTAAGCTTGAGGGGGTCAGATCGGTGAAATTCAGCAGTGTTGGTTTCACATCAAGAACATGGCGCAGGTAAATGGTTCCTCAATTAAGGATTTTCACTTATTTGTAAGAAGTTCCCGTCAGAGTTTTGTGGGTTAGATCGCTTTGGCTGCCCGTGATTATTAGGCCCCGTTTGGGGCAATCTCCGTAATGCGCCAGTTTTTATCGTTCTTTTCAAGAAACATAGTAAGACAAGAAGAATCATCGATAATGACCCGCTTGCTATCGATCGTGATTTGGTGGGGAGGGGCTCCTTCATGTTTAAGTTCAGTCCAAAAACGAATTTGCGGATATTTACGGTTCTTTAAAATGGCAAGCACTTGCTGCTTACTTACTTTACTACCATCATCCATGATATCTGGGAAACAGCCCGGTTTGTTTCCGTTAATGCACTTCTCAATGCTGTCCAAGAATTTTGTCAGGTTGTCCTGAGGCGCTTTTAGTGCATCGTGGATCATCTTCCGCTGGAGTGCTTCGGGTGGATGCAAATCGGCAAGAAGTTCCGGCGGAGGCCGAAAGTCAAGCGTTGTCCCTCGATAGCGTGTTTTCGCAAGTCCTTTGTTCTGTTGAGTTATCTCCACAAAGACACTCACGGTATAGGCCCCGTCGTTCGAGGTCTTGATAGGAAGATCATTCGGGCATCCTTTTAATCGTCGGTATTGATCTTGAGAGTCCCACCCACACAGTCTCTTACCCTCCCAGATCACTCCCCCCTCGCCAAGTACAAGCATCACTTTTTGTGTGTTTTCCTTGGTAAACTCAAGAGAAATTTTTTTTCCATCGGAAGTGGGACTGAGATTGTTCAAAAAGCTAAGATGCTGACTGGTGGCCCGTAATTCAGGATATACCTGATCTCCTCTCGGAACGATGCACGGACTTGCTGCAACACTTTTGGAGATCGCAAAAAAAATGGCTATGCGAGTGAAATTCATACCCCTTCTTTCTTTTATGGTTTTTATTCTAGCAGGCCCTTCTCTGGACTCAAATACCTGAGCCTTTGTCTGATAGAACGAGTATGCGGAAGCCCACGGATTTTTTTTCCCCTAAAGGTGGCCGGCGATCCGGAAAAGACAATTGTGCTAACCAGTCCTCTAATAGCGCGATCCTTTCCGACTCGTCTCGAATGGCGAACATGCCTGGCATTCCACCACGCTCGAGATAACGCATAAGTTCCCGTCTGGAAATCCGAGTTTTTTCATTCGCGAAGATGGCCGACCGTGAGCTGTTTGCCTTTAGGCTACTCACCTCAGCCAGATTAAGGGGGAATAGACGCAGGCGGCTCATGCGGCCCGTGAGAGATTCACGGATTAACGTCATCTTCGAGAATTCAGTAGAACCCAAAAGGATGAACATCCATTTAATATACATCTATGAACTCGCTCAGGTTAGCTCAACAAAAAAAACCGGCTAGGCTCCTCGAGAAGGTCTCTTGTGCGCACTAAAAACTGAACGGCTGGCTGGCCGTCTACCAATCGATGATCATACGATAAAGCAAGGTACATCATGGGGCGTGGCTCAATGGTGCCATTTTTCATTACTCTGGGCCTTTGAACAATCGCATGCATTCCCAGGATACCCACCTGAGGTGGGTTTAGGATTGGCGTCGATAAGAGCGAACCAAAGACTCCCCCATTAGTAATCGTAAACGTTCCACCGCTTAACGCTTCCACGCTGAGCTTTCCAAGGCGCGCAGCTTCGGATAGCCGCCGAATCTCGGACTGAATTTTGTCAAACGGCATCCGTTCAACTTGATGTAAAACCGGGACCACTAGCCCCTTTTCGGTACTCACTGCAATTCCCATGTTTATAGATTTGTGGTACAGGACGTCATCCGCATCTAGTGAAGCATTCAGGATGGGAAATTCCTGCAAGGATTGCACGGTTGCTTTCACAAAAAAGGGCATCAGTCCCAGAGCTACTCCGTGCAGCTTTTGAAACTCATATTGGTATTTTTGCTTCAGAGCTAGAACTTCGGACATATCCACTTCATTAAAGGTTGTTAAGATAGCTGCCTCATGCTGGGCCGCCACCAGACGCTCTGCAATTTTTTTCCTTATTTTGCTTAGGGGGGCCCGCCTGACTTCACCACGGCTTTCTTCTGTGGCCTGTGGTCGTTCGACTTCTTCTACGATTTTCTCTTCGTCTGGTTTTTTCCTAAAAAGCGTGAGATGCGGCTTTGGGGGCTCGACTTTTTTCTCTGAAGATGGGCGCTCCTTTTCAGATTCCACCTGGTCGATCGCCGCTATGCTCTCCCCAATATGGACCGTTTCTTTTTCCGTTTTTAGACGACGTATTTTGCCAGCCACCGGCGCCGGGAGCTCCACATTTGCCTTATCTGTTTCAAGTTCACAGATGGCCTCGTCGGGGTCAACCCAGTCCCCATCTGCTTTTAGCCAGCGGGAAATCGTTGCCTCGGTAATCGATTCACCCAAAGAGGGGATTTTGACCATAGACTCCATTACTCTCTCAATGCCTCCTCTAGAAATACCTTCTCCTCTTTCTCGTGAATACGGTGCCAACCCGTTGCGGGGCTTGCTGACTCGTGACGGCCGCAATATTGAAGATACCCGTCTGTGAATAGTTCCCGAAACCGAGGCTCAACAAAATGCCAAGCCCCCATGTTCTTTGGTTCTTCCTGAACCCAATAAAGCTTCTTGCAATGGCGATAGCAGTCGATCGCTTCCTTAATTTCTTTTGCTGGAAAGGGATAGAGT
>JACQOU010000438.1 GCA_016207775.1 Deltaproteobacteria bacterium | reverse complement strand
TGGGTCATCCCAATGCACTGCGAATGCCATTTAAATGAGCAAGAATTTGCCATGTTATAAACCTCCTATCGAGGAGGAGTCTTGATGCTAGCAAATGGCAAAGGGCTATGGACTTGGTATCCAAAAAACAAAGAAAAAATGTGTCAATGGAAGAGACGTTGCAGTGCTTCGGCTTATCAAAAGTACTGTCGAAAGAGGCAATAAAGGTGAGCTGCGAGGCGAACACGAAACACTGACGGTACTTGCCGATGATTTATCTTGATGACCATTTTCCCGAGCAAAAGCGTGATCCTGTGCTTGCCGCGCGTGCACGACGAATTTTGCACCATTTGACCCGCGGCCAAGGAAACGGCATTCGGCAAATCAGACCAGGTGAGAATTTAGTGCAGTAATTACCAGAGCACCGACTCAATCACTTCCCCTTCTTTCAACCCGGAAATGATTTCAGCCCGATGAGCGGAACGTCGTCCTAATTTAACTTCCCTATCAATGTACCCTTGATTTGGATCTGCGACAGAGACAAAATGGCGGCCTCCATCGGAACGCAAGGCATTCCAGGGGACCGACAGAACGGGATTTGCGCTGGGCAAACTGACTTCCACTCTCGCAGCCAAGCCTCGGTTCAAAATCTTTCCTTCTCGCTCGAATAGTACGGTAACTTCAAAAACATTGTCTTGGTTTGCACGGACAATAGAGCCAAGTTCTCCGGGCAGAGACTTTTCAAAGCCCTCAATCCAAACGGTCGCTGGCTGTCCGGCATGGAGCTGTACAATCTGGATATCCAGCCCCTGGGCCTTAACCAGGTACTTTGTTCCCTGATCAATCCGCGCAAGAATTGCATCTGGCATTACCAAGAAAGAGCCCATAAGCTGCTTTGGATTGACTACCAGTTCGGTGACCGTGCCATCCATGGGTGAGAAGTAGTTAGCCTCATTGATCTGCTGCTCTGTTTCGGCTTGGTACCGTCGAATAGACTTCAGTTCTCCCTCCAGCCGCACCCGTTGAAGCTTTGCGTCGAGGGCTTTTAAGCTGAATTTCTCCTCATCTGCCTTTGATACCAAATCCTTGGAAGCAAGTTCGCGCATCCGTTTTTGCCGGTTTGCGACATATTTTTCATCGACGCGCGATTGCTCGATATGACCCAGCAGGAATTTTTCCCTGCTTTTGTAATAATCCCTACGATATTCCAAATAACGAACTTCTACTTGGGCCAATGGAGCTCCGGCATGCACCTTATCTCCAACGTTTACAAATAATTTCTGAATAGTCGAAAACCATTTAACTTTCACGGCATGCGAACGAACGGGTTCAATCGTGCCCGACAGAACAATGCTTTCAGCAAATGGACCGAGTTGAACACGAAGCGGAAGGGTCGGCGCGTCAAACGCCCAACAGAATAACGAAAAACCGCCCCAGATTAAAAAGAGAGTTTTCATCTGTTAGGAAAATGAAAGGTTAGAAGAACAATTCTATTGTAGCACAAACTCGCACCCCCGAAAGGTACATCCACACCAATGGGGGACGGTCGACATTGAAAAAAAAATCTCCGCCCTTCGGCGGGGTGGGCTCCGCTACGCTTCGCTTCCACCGCCGCCTCGGGCGCAGGGCCAAGGGTAAAAGCGTAAAAGTGCAAAGGGTTACTTAGGCGTCCTCACCAGGCGGAAGCCGACATCGCCGTTGCGGGCACCGGGGTCGTCGTCGCAGCGTTCAGCCGAGCGCAGGCTCCGCGCAACGTCGTCCCAGCTGCCGCCACGTATAACGCGGCTAGAGCCTGAAGTAGGACCCGGTGGATCAATCCCTTCGGGAGGAGCGCTGCTATACCAATCCTGCACCCATTCCCATACGTTTCCGTGCATATCAAAAAGGCCATTAGCATTAGGCTTAAGCTCGGCAACTGGGTGTGTTCGAGAGCCAGAATTGCTACTATACCAAGCAGAATCTTTCAGCTCACTTTCTTTATCCCCAAAGCTAAAACGAGTCCTCGTCCCCGCTCTTACTGCCACTTCCCATTCGGCTTCGGTAGGAAGGCGGTAGTTGTACTTGGGATCTAGCTCGGATAGCCGCTTGGCATACACTACTGCATCCTCCCAAGAAACCATCTCCATAGGGTTATCAGGATTGCCACTGAAATTTGGTCGGCGCTCATTTCCCATCACAAGTTCCCATTGCCTCTGAGTAACTGGAGTCATTTGCATTTCGAAGGGTCTTGTCAAAATCAATTCTCTTTCAGCTTCATTATCGTACCTGCCAGTTTCTTCCTCGGGACTTCCGACCCTAAACTTCCTTCCCGCTTGTCCCAGATAAAACGCCTGAAATTCAAAGCTCTCGGGCTTTGCGTTTGCAAGAATTTTTTCACGCCCTCTAGCCAGCCCTTCAAACAACGTGCGGTTTGAATATGTCTTTTGTGCGGCACGAACGCTCTGTTTCTGTGACTCTGGAATTTCTGCCAGTAGACTCTCTTCTTTTATCCCCATCTGTCGTCTCACCCTAAGCATTTCCGCCTTCTGCCCGGGATCAACGCTGGGGTCTCTAAACCATTCCCGCTCAGCTTCAGCATAATTCCTATGGCCTCCCATTCTGGCAGTAATATTTTTCAAGGCGAAAACTATCGGAGGACCATCCTTAAGACGTCCGACAATCGTCGAAAACACCGCTGCATTATCATCCGAGTACCTTAATCCCGGGATCAACCGATTTCCAAGTGCCTGATTGGTCAGGGAAGTCCCCTCAAGTCCTCGGGCTATGTTGGTGGCAATTTCTCCTTGATGTGACGTTGGAACCGTTCTTACTACCGCAGCCACAGAAAGCACATCGCCTAGGTATGCGCCATATAAGCGTTGCAAAACTGTGATGGTGTCTCGCGGCCCAAGGCCGGGAAAAGCAAGAATATCTGCCACCGATTTCTGGTCTTCGATGCCATAACCATAGGCCAGACCCTCCGTTAGACGCTCGCTCTTTAGTTTCCTGTGTTCTGCAAGCAAGCTTGAGTCACTCTCATAAAGAGCCTTCAACGTGGCGGCTCTTGTGGCTACATCCCGAGAAAGAATGTCTTTGATGTCAAAACCAAGCTCAGCGCTTGCCCTTGTAAATTCTTGAACGGTCAGCGGTCTTTTCGCCGACATATCGACCACAGGCTTTGCCGCTGTAACCTGTGCGTCAGACACTTGTAAATGAGTCCCCACAGCACGCCGATCACTGGCAGATAAACCAGGGTCGAGTAGTGCTTGATTTGCAAGAACCGCTCTCTCAAGCAGTGGAATGCTGCCTATATCTTCGTCAAACCTATACCGCGGTCCTTCAGCGGTGGCATACTCTATGGGCTGAGACAGTCTTTTGTCTTGATCTGGAAGACGCACTAAAAACCCTTCCGAAATGTTCTTGCTATCATAATAGTTCGTGTAGGTGTTGCCGCTTAAGTCTTTCGCAGGATGATCATTAATGAATTTCTCAGCCTTGTCCCATGCAGGCGGAAATCTTACTTTCACATGTCGTCCTTCTCCTTTCATTGCCTCACGCGATTCGGTTGTGTTTACAAGGTGATGATTCTGAGGAATGCCATCTTTGACCGGACCCGCGTTAAAATCAGGCAGCACCACCTCTTTTGATCCCCAATCTGCCGCTACCATCTGCACCGCCATCTCAACATCGCTCTTTGTAAGCGTGACACCGTTGACCGTTAAAATATAGGGCACCTTTTTGCCTCCAACTTCGACCTCAACGGAAAATACATAACCCGACGGGGTTGCATCGATATCGCTACCCTTTCTGATGAAATAAGCTCTTGTGCCCTTCACCAAGGGATAATCGGGCACGCTCAAAATAGAGCAATCTCCCCCATAGCATCCTCGGAAAAGAGCCACGCTGTTAGGAAGCCGCTCCACAGTTAACGTCCTTGTTGCAAGCTGCTCCCCTTGCGTGCCAACAGGAGTCAAAGCTTTTCTCAATTCGTTTCCAACAAATTCCTTTTTCGTGGTTTCGAACCACACTTTAAGCTGTCCAAACCCAGCGGACTTTCCATTCGGAAGCATCATCTTTGAGATGGCGTCTACTTGCCGGCTCAAGTGCTCCTTTAATAGATCGCCATAATGATTTGAAAGCTCCGGTGGCGTAACAGAAAGAATAGCCTGAGAAATTCGCTCCCTCTCAGCCTTTTCACCCAAGTCTGTAAATTTTGGCTTGCCGTCTGAATCAAACAGGAACGGTAAAACTCTAAAAAGCCTTGTCACACGCTTCTTAAATAATTTCTCATCAAAAGAACCGTCAGCTTTGCGAGATGTTGCCTTAAAATGGGCTAACTGCGATCCCAAATCCCCCGATGGTAAAAGCCCTAGACCATTTAACTCTTCCACCCTTTTTTCCAAAAAAGTTTTGATGGCAGCCTCGTCGTAACGAAAATCACCGCTTGGAAGATAAGTTGCCCTTACAAAGTGAGGCACATCGGCATCCATCGAAGCCGCATCACTCCCAAGTCGACTTTGTAACTCTGAAACGCGTGAAAGCGTATCCAAAAGGCTTCTTCGAAATGACAGATTAGCCGTCACAAGATTTGGATGCTCTCTCAGCACTTCCAAAAGAAACCGAAGTCGCCCTTCTAAGGATCTAAACTCATGGGAAGTCGCAGAAGCCAATGGCACTCCCACTTTGCCTTGATGACTTTGCGGGGGCTGTCTTCCAAGCCATTCCAGTTCCCGCCCGCACCAATCGAGTGGCCCGGCATGGGAACTCACTGTAATGAACAGAAATAATGTAAGCAGTCCTAGCCTCATCCCATGCCTTTACCTACGTATGATTCCATTTTCCAAAAGCAACGTTCTTGCAGCAGGCTAGTTAAAAGCAATTAACAAACCAATTTCACAGACAAAGATTCGACCACAAATGGGTACACCATCAATACGTTATCGGCATTAATAGGGGACAATTTCACACGGTGTAATGCTCTTGTTCACACGGTGTAATTACCAAGCGACTTTGTCCTAAGTCAATTACCAAGGGATTTTGACCAACTGCATGCGTTGCCCTCCTCTTTCTAATCATTTCCAGAGCATAGAAAGAGGAGGGTAACGATGGGGGAGGTCGTCATGGCGGCAAAGGAGCAATTGCGGCATATCTCCTGGGCGGGTCCCTTGCCCCGGAGCTATACTCTGTCCGCTATTTGCAGGGCGATTCCATACGGCAATAAAAAAAAACACGCATCCCTAAGTTAACTATTTGTGCACGAATTACCTTGACATGTTTTCCGTGTTATCGACGATTATTTTAAAAATTTCGTTTAAGGCAGCTATTTTTACGCTCCCTTGGTTTAAGGGACTCGTTCATTGTTTGCGCCTACCTAAAGACATCCAAAGGGATTTTATGAGTGCCTTGGCCAATAGAACAGACAGGAAAAACATCATGGTATGTTCCATCCTGCTTAGGAGGCAAACCATGGACTTTGAACGACTTCATCAACGGGCTATTGAATGTGTGCAGCAATTTAAGAGTGCCGAGAGCGAGTTAATTTCTATTCTGCAACAAATCGATCGGGGTAAGGGCTTTAGGTGTCTCGGCTATGCGTCTTTATTTGAATATTCAACCAAAGCACTGGGCTTAAGCGAAAGCCATTCCTATGCGCTCATAACCGTCTGTCGTAAATCCAACCAAGTGCCACAATTAAAAAAAGCCATTGAAGAAGGACTCATCAATACAAGCCAGGCCAGGCGAATCACTTCTGTCATCACACCAGAAAATCAGGCCGAATGGATTGGAAAGGCCGCCTCGTTAAACCAAAAACAGCTTGAACGGGAAATCATCCAGAGCAATCCCAAAGAGGCCGTGAAAGAAATGATAAAGCCTGTTTCGCCCCAAAGAATGAAACTGGTTTGTGGTATCCCCGAAAAGCTCATGCAAGATATTGAGCGCGTAAAAGACCTGGAGTCTCAGAAAAAAAGAAAAGCAGTCACTCTAGAAGAAACCTTGCAGGAATTGGTAAGCTTTTATCTTGAGCGACAAGATCCTGTGAAAAAAGCACAAAGAGCGCTGACAAAGCCAACTCTCAGCTCTCCTTCAAGGAGAGAAGACAAGCAAGACCATCCTCGCCAAACTCCAATCCCTACCCGCATCAAACAGGAAGTGACAACACGAGATCAGGGCCAGTGCACGGCACAAACACCGGATGGAAAACGCTGCGAACAAAAAAGATGGATCGAGATCCATCACCTGCACCCAGTAGCACAGGGAGGCGGGCATACAACTGATAATCTCGCTACACTTTGTCATCATCACCATAAACTAATGCATGAACCCAATCGGCTCTCTCAACCTTTTTCTCGCCGTATGGAAGCGCCCTGCAAATAGCGGGAAGGGGCTTAACAACGCCGGCTCGCGCGGCGAAGTGATTCATAGAATACAATCAATGCCTTTGCCGACTTGCGAACCCATCGGGGTCCGTCGTCATGTGCATACCCAGGGACTATTTCTTCACAACAGGCATACCCTTGTTCTTGAGTTGGAGGTAATCCCAAGTCACCTTTAGGATCTCTTGATCGTACACGTCAAACTTGTCGCTGGTGTGGGACCATTCATTTGCTTGGTCGTCGGCCAGTTGCTCCAGACGTCTTCTTTGTTCGTTGAGAGAGACCTTGGTCTCTGTACGACGAGCTTTCATTATGCCAAGCAGTTGCTCAACACGCCGAAACTCAGAAGACGATTTTACGCGCTCATCAGAATACTGCTGTAACGCAGCCTTCATTTCGGGTGAAACGTCTTGCCACTTTTTGAGATCGGTTATGGGTGCAATCTGGCTTGGCGGAAGCGAATAAGGTGCCTCTTCTTCCACATCGGCTAAGAAAGTCTCCACTTGCGGCGGCAATACAACATCAGCCCTGACACCCGAGCCTTGTGTACTGTGGCCATTCACTCGGTAGCACTGTGCGAAAGTGAACTTAAGCATTCCGAGTCGGGCGGAAGAATTGGCAGCACTATCCAAATCGATCAACCTTTGCATGGTCCCCTTGCCGTGTGTCCGACTATCACCCACAATAAGACCCCGACCGTAATCTTGCATCGCAGCGGCAAATATTTCCGAGGCGCTCGCACTCATTCTATTGGTCAATACAATTAATGGACCCGAGTAAAGCGCCTTTGGCACGCGGTCTGCCACCAATCTCTTGATTTCTGTGCCTTCTTGCCCCCCTTTGAGTTGAACAGCGATCTCACTTCCTACGAATAGACTTGCCATTCTCACTGCTTCCTGTAATCCGCCCCCCGGGTTGTTCCTTAAATCCAGGACAACAACATCGATTTGTTCAGCCTTTTGCATGTGCCTTAGCAGTCTCCACACATCCATGGATACGCTTTTTGGTGGCCGCCCAAAAGCACTCTCTAAAATGTCCTTACCCGGAGGCAAAGTATTCAGCAAGACCCCCGCTGGATTGGTAAACACAGAGCCATGTTTGCCAAACGCGAACAAAGAATCCAAAACAGAGCCTCCAACAATCGACCCTACCGATGGCTCTTTAATCTCGGAATAAAATGACGGCACCGTTATCCAGCCAACCTGGACCATTGCCTTTTTGGTACCAAACTTAATAAGTCTTCCATGGACCTCTGGATCTCCATTCTCCTTTTGCAGGACGTACTCAATGATCACAGTTTTTCCGGGGCGCATTACTCTCAGGCCCAAAGGTTTTCCATTGGTCCCGGAAAATAGTGTTTGGATTCGTTCAGGCTGAAGTCCTTTTACGTCCTCAAAATTTTCACCGTCCGCAGCTACGCTGATAATGCGATCACCCGCCCTCAGTTCATTAGGCCTTGTCCCTATATTGTTGGCACGTTCCACAATGAGATGCCCTTCGGAATTTAACGTGACATGTAAGTCCTTCTTGGCGGCGTTCAGCGTCTGTACTAATTGTTCCTGTTGCCCTGGAGAGAAGTACATGGAATGGGGATCGAAGCTAGTCGTCAGAGCAAGCAAGTACATGTCCAAAAGCTGGTCGGAAGACATTTGCTCCTTGTTCCTAAGCTCCCTGCGATACTGTTGGAGTACTTTGTCTTTTTGCTGGGCCGAAGTCAGCGTCGTTCCCGCAAGTCGCTCCATCAAAAGATCGTTCTTGATAGTCTGTCGCCATCGTTCTCTAATTTCGGTTTTATCGGATGAAAAGTGGATGTCCCGGGGTTTTGCAGGCATGTATTCATCGATTGAAAAATCGTGTTGTGCATTTATCCACTCTTCAATGAGAGGCAATCGCTGCCGATATCTCTGAACAAACCGGTCCCTTAAATCATAAACAAACTGTACGTTTCCTTTAGACAGTTCAGTCCCTAGTGTGGATTCATGCTTTGAAAATTCTTCAATATCTTGCTTTTCAAGAAAAAGTTTAGATGGATCGAAGTCCGATACTAATGTTTTGAATGTACGACGAGAAATCTCACCATCGAGTTTCTTGCCCGATATATGGGCTTGTTCCATGAAAGTGGAAATAGATTGGGCTAGAAACGTTTCCCTGGCTGTCGGCTTGGGCGAACCCCAGGCTGCTTGGCATAGTAAAATGATAATTAAGAAAAAATGGGCATTTAGCCGCATGATTCCCCCCTCTTGAGAATAATGTGACTCAATGGATATAACGCACTAAGGCATCAAAAGGAAAGAAGAATTTTGCTCTCGGCGTCATACAGCAAGCGAACAAGCAAGTAAGCTAAAGACAATATTGAGAAAGGTGCGGACTGCTTCGTCCCCTTCGCTCTACGCTGTGGGTCCTCACAGCGACTTAAAGGAACCGGCATGACGTAGGTAAGCAGCTCCAATAAAACCGATTTGTAATACGATGTACCCAACTATCCATGGAAGCCCGCCCGTGCCAAACCCATAAGCATGAAGGCCCACTCCGAGAACAAAATTGACTCCATACCACGCCATCAGAACCGCCAAGAAACATAAAACGGTCGCCGTGACAAAACCAAAGCCCTTAAGCCAGCCCGCAAACCTTCCATGCAGGACCGCTAGATAGACCAAGAGCGCGATCAAGGCCCAAACTTCTTTGGGGTCCCAGCCCCAAAAGCGACCCCATGAATAATCGGCCCATACACCGCCTAAAATGGTACCTGCCGCCAGCAAAATTACGCCAATTTGCTCCGCCCGGTACATATAAAGCGTCAGTTGGCTGATGGAATTGGTTTGGTGAGGTTTAAAGAGATAATTTCCCAAAACCACATTTCCCAACACAAGAGACAAACCAAAGGCCGCGTAGCTTGAAGTAATCGTCAACACATGCACAGCGAGCCAAAAGTTACTCCTCAATACCGGTTCAAGTGGGTGCAGGCTCGGATCGAGCACAGACGGTAAATTATCGGCAAGTATCAGTCCGACGACTGCAAACACGGAGCTTGCCGCAAGCAGGACACCTTTTCTGTATTTGATATACAGCATGAACGCAAACAAGACCGCACCCCAAGCAACCCATATAACGGATTCGTACATATTGGTGACCGGAGGCCGCCCTGAGACAACACAACGTAAAATGAAACCGTAGCTGTGAAGGACAAATCCGACGACAATCGCAACCATCCCAGCATATTGGCTATAAGATGACCCGATAACAAAAGACAGGACGAATAACAGAAAAGCAATTCCATAAAAAATCCACGACCATCGAAACGGGCGCATTCCATTGTAATGAACTTCTCGATGGAGATTTTTATAAGACGGATACCCCGGTCCTCCCAATTCGCGAAGGATGCCCGAAAAGTCCAGCGCCGCCTTCTGCCAACCATTGGCATCCATCGCTGCAAAGCGGCTGGAAAGTGCACCTAAGTGGCCGAAAAGTGCAGTCACTTTTTCGCTCGGAAAAGGTGAATTATGTTGATCCAAGAGCCCAATCGCAACCCAGTCGGCTCCTTTGGGATTTGGCAAGATGGCAATCGCGCGGCCAGAAGCAATTGCATCCAATAGCCCCAGCTGGTTCTGGACGCGAATGGCCCGGTTCTCAAGTTCACTAAGACCCTCTTTCAATCGTTCTTTTCTGGCTATTTCACGCAAAAGACTTTCTAATCTTGGAGCTTGGCTTCGCAACTCCGAAGGCGAAAAGTATTTGTCTGAATCCACAAGCCCCAGTTTTTTCTTGAGTTCCGGGTAATCGATACGGATGAATTTCTCCTGCGCCCATTCCTTATCATAAGCAAAAATCCAACCGGCCAGACATTCAATGGCTGGCATGCCATGCCAGGATTGGGAGCCCGATACCAATTGCAAGGATTCCCTGGCGAAGGTATCGAACGGCTTGATACGACCGTGATCCTGGATTGCAATATGCTCAAAAGCGCTCCAGTCGAAGCCGGACCGAGCTTGCCCGTAGCCGTTAAAACCCATAAGAGACGCAACCATAAGAACTGCAAAAACTTTCATGCCTGCTTCTTTCTTCCCAATAGCCGCTCAAGATAGTGCGGATTTAAATAAAACATCATTAAAATGCCGACAATCATAATCAAGGAACCTGCATATTTGAAACCCCTTCCGGGATCCAGGTTCACAGACAACACAGAAACCGCCGGCCTTCCTTCTTCCGTCTGGTAACTCGCCTGATAAAACGTATACCCGCCATAGTCCAACGGTTCATTCATGCTAATGACAGCCTTCTTCGTTATTCCTTGGGCCAAATCGCGTACCTCCACGTTGCTCTCATAGGATGCCGCTTTCTGGGTACCCGGATCCGTACCTATTTTGAATTTTTCCAGATGAATTGAGAAAGGCAGGATAAGCCTGGCACTGCCAAAAAAAACCAAAAAGCGTTTCCCATTTGCAGAAACGGAACGGCTTGCGCCTTCCGGAATCCAAGCTCCTTTTGAGCCCAAATCCGTGGCCTGACCCATGGACGATATGTGCAAAGCGCTCGACATGTTTTCACCGGGGCGAATCTGACTGGCTGCTCGAGGCTTATCTTCTGAAATTGCATTGGGTATCCATTCCAGTACATTAAATTGCAAATTCATCCAACCGGTCGGTTCATTTTTGCCCTTCGAGATTGGCTTTGCAGCGCTTACTTTGCCGTCCGAAGAAATCGTTTTGTAGAAAAGCTGCTCGCTATCCGCACTCTGGAGAAACAGCAGGCGCCCGCGTGCTGTTCGTTCCTCGTGACCACTATGCGGATTGGGCTGGGCAGTAGAAATCATCCTCAATCGGGCCGGTAACTTCTTGGGTCCCGAACGTCCTCCATGTAAAGTTGGGAAGTCCGGAAATTGTGCAAAAAGAACGTGTTTTTCTTCGGAACCATCCGACGCTTGGACTTTAATTTCTACGGCAGGATTGAGGGGTTCTGCAGAACGGTTGACCAACTTGTTTTGCTCCACGCTCGCATGCGGCAGGTAGCGCTCAGCCTTTAATTTTAAAGAACCCGCTTGGACCCACTGGGATAGAAGTTTTCCAATATCCAGTCGATATTGCCGCCCCTCAAATTCGAGCGAAACATACCCAGAAGATCCACTCTTCTTAGCAGGCTGTTTTTCCAGTTCCGGCTTTTCACTTGCAGAGCTAAAGAACCGGGCTTCATCATTTTTTGACCACGCTTTCGTAAATATAATCTGCGCCGGCCCCAAGTTGAATCGGACTCCTTTGTCGGGATGGGACATCAGTAACCACTCTTCGGTACGCAGTTCGCCATTAGACAACAGCAGTTTCAACGCCCCCATCCCTACACCCTTAAGAGGACTGGGAAGAACGCTGCGTTCGACCACCGCATGCGGCAGATAGTGATCAACAACAAGCACCAGGTCATCTCCCAGTTTAAGCTCCATGAGCTTGCCCTGTTTCTCGAAAACCGGCTCAGGCAAGGAGTACTCACGCCGATTGCTCGAATTTTCTTCCATGACGGTCAGCCTGGGCTCCGACAAAACAACCTCAGATTGGGCGTCTCCCTCCGTGATAGGCATGCTGCCATCCACACCGAATTTTTGAGTCATAAAAGCGCCAAAGAGGATGACAAGTATTCCTATATGCGTAATGACAAATCCCCAGTGACGTCTTTGCCAAGGAAGTCGTATCAGCGCAGCACACAGAACGTTGGCCCCAAGAATAAGCAGCAACCCGGCAAACCACAAATTGCCGTATATAAGAAGACGAGCCGTCCTTGCGCCATACGCTGCCTCGATAAAAGTGGCTACAGCAAGCACGGCTGCGAGCGATAGCAATGATATCACCGCAAGTTTCACACTAGATAGAAACCTAAAAATGTCTTTCAGATTATCTCCCTTCTTATCGATAAAAGAGGATCCGATGAAGCAAATGTCCCATCATGCTCCAAAAAATTCTTGCGGATGTAAGCAAGACCCGCTGCCTTACGAAAGTCTTGGCTAGAGGCCATCCACGACACAACCTTTCCAGCAGGCTTTTCAGCCACGCTAAGCTCGAATGGGGCATTCGGAAAGCTATCCGCCTGAGTCTCCAAAGAAACACGAAGCAACTTGCGATTGACGTCGCCATAAGTGTAAATGCGCTCCACTACTTCCTGACCAGGGTAGCAACCTTTCGAGCGGGCAATGGCACGATCGAAAGAGGCCTCAAGAATAATGTTTTCGTCCGAAATTTCCTTACCCACAAGGGGAATTCCAGCTGCAATTCGGAAAAATTCGTAAAGCCGGCAACCAAGCGGCTTTATCCCTTCACTCAAAAGAGCTTTCAACAAAGAAGGGGCAAGCCTTCTCTTGACTTTTACCCAGATGAGATCATGCCGCACATCTTCTTGCCACCACTCGAACTCGATTTCATTCGAAGTGGCGCGATGAACATTCATGGGAGTTTCTGATTTCCAGTCAGGATGATTCCAAATGCCCAACACAGCATAGTCCTGGCTCTTATCTTCGATCTTGAGCTTTTCAATAAAGTGAAACTTTTCGAGATGTTCATGAACCGCTTCCCCTTGAGGGGGTGAAACCAGGAAATGGTACCCTTCGGAAACCGCTTGAAACATCCCTAACGCCACTACCCCTGCCCGTCCTGTCAAAAACGCTCCGTGCACGATTGTGCCGGGGACAAGCACGTTAAAATTAACCGTAGACATTCTTTGCAAGAAATCTTTTGCGTCAGGACCGCTCACTTGGATGACCGACCAAAACGATAAATCAAATATCCCCCCGCCTTCCACTTGAGCACTCTTCGCGTCTTGAGCGTACCCTTCTACCTCCCAGGGTACGATGACAGACTGATACTCCCACTGAAGTTTGAACGGAAATAAGTTGGACTCCATGCTCACCGGGACCGGCATTGTTCACACTCACAAAGCTGCCTTAATAAATCGTACGTATAGTAGCCGGTACCATGCCCATCGGTCCATTCGAAATGGAGCGCATAGCGTCCAACCGACTCTATGCTTTTGGGCCTCACGTCGAGCGGGATTTCAGATTCTCGGATGCGCTTTTCCTTGGTCCACTCGTCCACACAATTGGCGCAACGGCAATTTAACCGCAAGCTTCTCACCAAATAGGTAGACCGATGTCCGTCGCTCCAAACAATACCCAGTTGATCATTCGCCAACTGTTTCAGTTCTATAGGAATTATTGATTCTGCCATTCCAGTTTCAGTGGTTTAAAAACCCCAGCAGCTTCTGAAGAAGCGATCGAAAGTTCGGCTGCCACATCGCCGGCCATTGTGATAAATAGTTTCGCCGCGGGTGAATTGGGATGCGAAGATACGATGGGAGTTCCAAAATCCCCTCCTTCAGCAACATGAGTATCAAGCGGTACTGAACCAAGAAAGGGTACCTTCAGCTCTTGGGCAATCTTGCGTCCGCCACCTTTTCTAAAAATGTGTGTGGTGTTTGAGCAATGCTCGCATACAAACCCAGCCATATTTTCAATGACCCCCAGGATCGGCACGTTTACGCTATGGAACATCAAAAGCCCCTTGCGGGCATCTATCAGGCTGACTTCCTGAGGGGTGGTTACGATAATGGCGCCTGATAGCGGCGCACTCTGACTAATGGTAAGTTGTGCGTCTCCAGTGCCAGGTGGCATATCAATCACCAGATAATCCAATTCTCCCCAGTCCACTTGACTGAGGAACTGCACGAGCACTCCATGGACCATTGGACCACGCCAAATGACCGGCTGATCGGGCGACACCAAAAAGCCCATCGACATGATTTTAATGCCATCTTTTTCTATGGGGATGAGCTTTTCCTGAGACCCCGTTGGCTTTTCATTTGTCCCCATCATAAGGGGAATACTTGGCCCGTAAATATCCGCATCCAAAATCCCAGCCTTAGCCCCCAGATGCGCCAGTGCAACTGTAAGGTTAATTGCGACCGTACTCTTTCCCACGCCACCCTTACCACTTGCCACCGCAATCACATTCTTCACACCTGCTAACTGTATCCGACCAGCCTGAGGCACCGTTCGACGCTGAGCTGCCGTCATATTCACGTTTACGGTCCTCACTCCAGACAAGGCTTTCACTCGAGCAATGCACTGACTGCGAAGCTCATCTTTCACTGGACAGGCAGGGGTGGTGAGCTCGAGTGTGAAGCTCACATCACCGCCCACGATATTCAGGTTTTTTATAAAACCGAGCTCAACGATGTCTCTGTGTAAATCAGGATCATAAACTTCTGAAAGAACGCGCAACACTTCCTGCTCTGAAACTGAGGCAGACTCTTTTTGTTTAAATAACACGCCCTAGTATTAAACCTATTTTCACAAAAATGGAAGGCTAGGCGAAATCCCCCTGGGTATGTACTTGACTCCAGCCAAAACAATTGGTTTCGTTCGGGGCAACGTACTCCGCAGTATGTTCAATTTGTTCCCGAACGAAGCGTTTGAGATTATCACGAAGGCAACGCCACGGACATGGTTTATAGCGACTTGCGCGCGCAAGAACTTGGGAGATTTTAAGAATATTCTGCGCGCTTGCAGAACCAATTGTTTTGGCTGGAGTCAAGTACATACCCAGGGAAATCCCCAATACAGCCTTATTTGTTTTTTTTAGACCGCTTGTCAAAATATGGGCTAAACTATTTTGAACTACATGACGTGGCCATTTTTCCTTTTTTGCTCTCTGATTCCTGTTTTCTCTGGAAGCGCACTTTCGAATGACGCAAATCCAATTTCAACTCAAGCACTTGGTTGTCCGGGTGTTTTAGCTGCCATTAGAGCGGTTGATGCGAATGCTGAAGTGGCAGCTCGTAAACTTCTGGAACGGGAGCAGGCCATTTTGGCGATGGCGAGACCCACCCGCTCATCTCGTGTGCCGCGGGGTCTTCAAACTGCTCTAGGTATCTTAAGTGAAGCAAGGAGTAGAACTAACCCAGAAGGAACTGTGCCCCTTTCGAAACTAAAACGTGGCGATGTCATTATTCATGAGCGTCAGGGGTTGATCGAATTTAGGGGTTACGACTCAACCACTAATACACTGACATATCGAGACCTTTCATTTCTTGGTTCTTCTGAATCTAAGATTAGCCCAAAACCAAACGAATCGCAGGCTCGAATCGGAACCGTCGGAGCCTTACAAGCCATGGATAGGCGAGCAGCAGAAAGATACGGCCACGTGGAAAATGTACCGCTCCTATTAGCGCTGAAAATACTCACCCAAAGGGCACTCAGCTCCAGAACCAGCCTACAACCACTCATTCGTCAGTACGATACCATCGTGAAAGAGCTAACCAGAAATTCTTCCACTCTTACAGGCCAGCCAACTTCCGAAGATTTTGCAAAATTTACAGAGAATCTTACACGATCCCTCTGTGAACCCGGACAAAAGGAAGTCGATCCGGCAAAAATTGCTTTGCTTCGATCTTTCTTGGCGCGAGCTTTTTCCTTAACAGGAGAAGATATTGTACGAACAGGCGTATTAGAAGCCATGGAAAAACATGGAACAAAAACAACTCTCTTTTGGCCACCTCCTCGCATCAATAAACGATCGGAGGGTGTTTTGGTACTTCATCCTGCCGGTGTGGGGTCTGGGTTTTATGCAGCAAATAGAAATCGATTTGTAGATGGAAATATTGTTGGTGTTCCGCCAGACATTTTTCACCACCTAATGTACAAGGCCTGGAATGAGGGAATTGGGGAAGTTTCCTCTTCTGAAATCACTGCAGTGCCACCTACGATCCACGTTGTCGACTATCTGAGCAAGGGGCACCCCAACCATGACACAGACACTACAACACAAGCAATCGTTCGATTCACAGAGACCGGGGACAGTTCAGCAATTAAAAACATCCTGGACGAGTCAGCGGGTCGATTGGGAGACTATTTCCGGAATATTGCTTCATCAGCAGGCCAAAGCAATGTCATGATCCTTCCCGTACCATCCGGCTCAGGTCGTAAAGCAACTCCCACCACTTCATTGGCCCAAGAACTGTCCAGTAGGTTTGGCCTGCCACTGAACACGAATTTAATCACTCTAAAAAACCAAAGTGCACAGACCGTTCAGCCCTATCTATGGGACCGTCTGCAAAATGCAGCTTCAATGAGACTTACTGTCAAAGGAGACTTGTCTGGAAAAACAGTTATTCTTATTGACGACATAGGAACGACTGGAGCTACTGAAGCTCAGTTGAGACGTCAATTACTCGAAGAGTACGGTGTAACTAAAGTCTATTTTCTTAACTTGGCTCGTACGACGTCACGCTAATGTAACCCGTTTAGAGAGGGAGTGCCAGACCCCTTCAATTCATTTTCCAACAGTTTTTGTGACTGATGGACCCACCACTGACGTCGCAGCGGTTCCACGTAACGCGAGCTGGTAGCCCCCAAGAAATGAAAGCCCTGCAATGAGCAGCAAGACGAGCAGAGTTCGAAGCGGAAGGTTCTTTATGCTTTTTTCTTTTCCGTCAATTTCCGAATAGGAAACGGTCGATTTGAGAAGAGCTTCCTCATCCAAGAACTTTAAAATGAGATCTTCCGTATGGGAACTTCTCAGTGGACCAAGATAATTTTCCAAGTCAGCTATCAAAACCTTTGCGTCTGAATATCTTTTTGACGGTTCTTTCTGAAGGCAGCGTTCTACCATTCGAGACAGGGCTTTGGGGACCTGCGATTGCATTTGGCGTACCGGGATATAATGGGCTTCCCGAATTTTTTGAAAGACGGTTGCCCCGGCGTCATTGGAGAACGGCCTTGTACCAGTCAGCATCTCATAAAAGCAAATTCCGAGCAGAAAGATATCCGCTTTAGGAGTAATCGCGTCCCCGAGCACTTGTTCGGGCGACAAGTAGCACGGTGACCCGACCATTATTCCAGGCCGCGTAAGAGCCTCGTTTTCAGCTTTCACGACGATCCCAAAATCCATCAATTTGACTTCTCCGCGAGTGGTCAACCGAATGTTGGAGGGTTTGATATCCCGGTGGATGATGTTGTGTGTGTGAATATAAGCCATCCCTTTGCACGCATTGAGCATGATGGCCGCTGCAATAAGGGGCGGTAGATGTCCCACTTTTTCTATGACCGTGGAGAGGTCAAGACCATCAATATATTCCATTAGAATGTAGGATTCACCTTCGCTCTCTACAAAGTCGTAAACGTGCGCGACATTCTGATGAAGAACAGAAGCCAGTGCTCGCGCTTCTCTACGAAAGCGCTCAATCGTTTCTGGGTCATGGCTGTGCTCCTGCCGAAGCTGCTTAACAACCACATAACGATCCAGAGATGGCTGATGTGCCCGATAGATTTGGGCCATGCCTCCCTTTGCAATACACTTAAGCTCTCGAAGGTGGTCGCTCAAACCAAGAATGTAAGCCGTATGAGTAGACGGGCCATTTGATTTTTCAGAGCCGTCCATTAGAGGCCTTCCTCCTTAAACAGTGCAAACCCGGAATTCCCACAATGGGGAATTCCGGGTCTACAAAAACCCTCGCCGCTTTCTTTTGGAAAGCGGCGGGTGAGAGAGGAGTAGTGGTTTTACGTGAAAAAAGCCCAATGCTTTTTCCACGACTGCTGCCCTGAGCAGTTCGCTTTCTCCGCATTGTGCGGAGAAACTTTTTTTACCTCTCCAGGCCGGTTCCACCGGCGGCCTTCTGGCCCCTTCCCGGAGCTTTACGCCCGGGTACAAAATCTAAATTCGCTGCCCCAACGTTCGTTTGTGAAGCTTCGTAAGCGACTGGATGCCTCGAAAGCTTCGCTTCACCGCCAACAATCTCGCCGTGAAGCGGAACGAACAGGAGCACAAAACCTGTCGTCGCCAGAACGAAAATCTTTTGAAGCGTCACCCGGATGTTCACCAGAATGAAATGCCTTGTTGAGTTCTTCACTGGCCAACCTTTCTTACCTCTCCCAGGCTTGAAAGCCATGCCAGCCAATTCATCCAATGTGCAACGTCATGCCAGCTTTCTCTCTATGAATGTCGTGATTTGTCAGTATTCAGAAAGTGAACAGGGAACCAAGGTTTAGCGCGATATCCAATGGATAGCAGGGCCAGTGTGTGCGCTTTAATCAACCGTCAATTTGTTAGACAGTTAGCCGTACACCGGCATTATCGACTGTTTCCCGTGAAGCTCACCGAACGAATCCCAATGCCAATGTCCGAACCTACCACTGCTCGGGAAACGGATCGGGATTCACCATAGTTGGTCTGCAGTAAACTTTCCAGTTCAATGGATAGGTTTGCTGTTGCGACGGGCATCGTGCAAACCACGTTTTGCGCTCTAGTATTGCAATTTGGCGCGGCTGAAACACTTCCGTCTATCCGTAAGTTTGACGTCCAGGGCCGCGGAATAACACATCCATTTGGTCCATTAAAGATAGTGTCCCAAATTCCACCGCCGTTTCCCGAGCCACTGGAGGGATAGTACGGGCTGCACGTCTGCCAGCCCGAAGAATAAGGCTTCACATCTTGGTACCGCAGGACAAAGATAAACCCGTCATCTGGTTTCCAAGCGCCTATAGGCACACTCCGACTGACGCTAATTTGAGAGGATGAACTGCCGGCAATTGAACCGCTTGCATAAGTATACGGGTTTATCGCCTTTACCTCCAAGTTAGCTCTGTCAGTCGCGTAAACTTTATAATCAAAGTCTGCACTCGAATATCTGGAACTGGTCTGGCCAGAGACTATTTTCCAACTGCCCCCATAAAGGACCCGGAAAACGTAAGCAATACTGGGATCCATCGAATGCAAATAATAGGCGTAAGCGACAAAAGTACTGATATAGGGATTCGATGAGGGAATGTGAGATAGATATGAAAGCGATGAATATGGGTATTGGGGAAGTTGAACGGAATCTCCTACATAACAAGCACTATAACTAGCGCTTCCTTCTTGTTGGATTAAAGGACAACCAGATGCTTGAGGATAATAGTAAACCAAACTTCCATCCGCATCGGCGAGCGCTCGTACGGCCTTACCAGAACGCTGCATATTCAGTTCCTCGCCACTGTCTCCGTGGTATAGAAGTTGTCCGGGAAATTCGGGTTTATAGTCGTTTCTTCCGGCAGGAGGAACGTGGGTGGATCGGCCACATCCAACCAAACCAAGAGCAAAGACCAAGGTACTTACAAGTAGTCTCTTCATAGTTGCTCTCCCTGTTGTCTATCAAAGCGCTCTTTTTCCGATACATAATGGTGCAACCCTTAGGCCAAAAGACAACTCATTGGATTTACTTATGGTGGTTAGGATCGCCACGAACGGAATGGTTTTAAGCTTTTGATAACCTGTGTGCAGTTTCACAGACTGTCTTTGAAAATCATGGATTTACCTAGCTGTATACTCTCAGTGCACTTGGAAAAAATATGTTAAAAAAGTTTTCCTCCAAAATTTCATGTCATATGGTCATATTCTCCGCTTATAATGCGGAGAATATGGTTGTTTTTGCGGAGAAAAACCGACATAATATCCGCATATAATGCGGAGTTTAAGATATGAAGTATATTCACGAGCTTAAGAAATGGCCCGAGTTTACTTGGAGCCAGGAGCGCTTAGCGGACCAGCTCGCAGCTGTTCGGCATCGCCAAGGACGTTTGATCGGAAGGATGGAGGGGCTGGGATTTCAACTTCGTGCTGAGGCGGTCCTCCAATCTCTCACTGAGGAGGTGCTCAAGTCTAGTGAGATTGAGGGTGAACAACTTAATCGTGATCAGGTACGTTCGTCGCTGGCCCGCCGTCTTGGCATGGATATAGGCGCACTGACACATGCGGATCGAAATGTCGAAGGTGTCGTTGAAATGATGTTGGATGCCACGCAAAAGTTTGATGCGCCAATTACGACCGAACGACTTTTCGGGTGGCATGCCGCTTTGTTTTCCACTGGCCGCAGTGGAATGACAAAGATTCGTGCAGGAAGGTGGCGCGATGAGAGTAGCGGACCGATGCAGGTCGTGTCAGGACCCATCGGGCGACAGCGGGTTCATTTTCAAGCCCCCGACGCCGATCGGGTAGCTGGGGAGATGCGGGCGTTTCTCGCGTGGTTTAACGGCAAAAGGCCCATCGATTCAGTACTAAAGGCGGGGCTCGCCCATCTTTGGTTTGTCACGATTCATCCATTTGACGATGGAAACGGCCGCATCGCCCGAGCGATTGCAGATCTTGCGCTTGCTCGATCGGAAAGCAGTCCGCAACGCTTCTACAGTATGTCGGCACAAATCTGTTCGGAGCGCAAATCTTATTATACGATTCTAGAATCGACTCAGAAGAGCAATCTAGACATCACAGACTGGCTGGAATGGTTCTTGGGTTGCCTCGGTCGTGCTTTCGAAGGTACTGAGACAGTCCTAGCGTCTGTCCTTAAGAAGGCAGAGTTCTGGGAAAAACATGGCGGGGAGTCATTCAATGATCGACAACGAAAGCTGCTTAACCGCCTCCTCGATGGTTTCGAGGGAAAGCTTACCTCAACAAAATGGGCTACCATCGGCAAATGCTCGCAGGACACAGCGGGGCGGGACATTGAGGATCTGGTGAAGCGCGGGATCCTCATGAAAAATTCGGGTGGTGGACGCAGTACCAGTTACTCCTTGGAAGGAGGCAGACGTTAAAAAAATGGTAATGCTCCCTCGGTAAAGAAAATGCGGAGCGTTCTTTCCAGCGTGCGTAGCCGTGACAGTTGTGCGATGATACACTGAACAAATGAAAATTCTTTTCGTTGGGTCCACTCGAGGCACTGCCTGTTCCCTTCATTACTTTACGAGTTTGGTGCGATTGGGGCATAGCGTGTTACCTTTCGATCCTGAATATTTTGTCGCCAGAAACCCCATCGAGAGGCTGATGATTCGATCGAGAAAAGCCCCCACTCCGGCGAAGGTCGTACAGGTTGGACAATCATTGATGCGTCTGGCTCGGGAGAATACCTTCGATATCGTTTTTGTAATGGCAGAAAACTTTTTGGGATACCAGACAATAGAAGAAATTCGGAGAATTTCACGACGCCCACCCCTCTTTCTTTATCATTCGCATGACAATAATTTTTCCGAAGGCATTTGTAAGCCTAAAAACTTTGAAGAAACCATTCGAAGTTACGATTTCATGTTTACCACCAAGTCACAGAATGTTCGGCGCTATCAGGAGTTGGGGCAAACCCAAAGCCACTTCATCCCATCCGCCTACGAACCCACCGTCCACCACCCGATTATTGAGCCTTACAGTCAATTTTCCGGAGAACCATTTGAAGTCACTTTTGTGGGTACTTACGACAAATCCAGGGATGAAATTCTAGATGCCGTTGGTTGGGAAAGGCTGCACATTTGGGGCAATGGGTGGAAGCACTCGCCAAATTACCCAGCCCATCGGGAGCGCATCACGCCTTCTGCGATTTATTTCTACGAGTTTGCTGACGTGATTAGCCATAGCCAGTGCGCACTTGGCCTTTTGCGTGCGGAAGCAGCGGATCTACACACTCAGCGGACGTTTGAAATCCCGGCGTGCGGAGCCCTTCAAATCGCACCGCGAACTGAAGAAATCCTGTCCTTTTTCGATGAAGACAAACAAATTGTCTGCTACGGATCATTGGAAGAACTAAGAGATAAAACCGAATATTTTTTAAACCACTCCGTCCAAAGAAGGAAAATCGCACAGCAAGGCCACGAGCGGTGCGTGCTGGGTAAGCACACCTATGTAGATAGAGTTTCTCAGATGCTGGCTATCGCCAATGAAAAAAAATTAGCCGTGGCGCTGTAATTGTTCTGCGATTTTTGCCAGATGGTACTTCGGACTCATTAGGTAAGCAAAGTGATGATACCTGTTTGCGACAGAAAGAGGATTCCATTGGCTTGCCTGCTCGGCAAGTTTCTTAAGATGTTCAGGAAACGGTGAACGCGGCACCATGCCGTCCAGGTCCAGAGTTTTTGGCACGGCCGTGCAGACACACGGAATGCCGCAGAAGAAGGATTCGAGGATTTTTACGGGGAACGCACCGTCTTGAGAACGGCAGGGGCGGTACAAAAGAAGACTGACATCGAGCGCTCGCCAGGCCGACCATACCTGATCACGCGGTACCCATGGATAGGAAATGAAATTGGGATATTGCCGCAACCGTGCAAGCCCTCTCTCACCCTCAGGATCCGTCCTACCCATTAATACAAATCCCCAGTCAGGAAAAGACCGGACAAAATTTTCGAGCAGGCGTAAATCATAATCATAACTAAAAAAGGAGCCTATGTAGCCCATCACCTTTTTTGGAAATCCCGCCGGCAGTTCCACTGATTTAACATTTGGAGTACCTCCCGGAAGATCGACAGGAGGAAGAAGATGGATCGTTTTTTCCGCGTGCAACGAACTCATGATCCTGAATGTAAAACTGTTCTGGCAAACGATTGTTTTAGCCTTTTCGCAGAGCACGTCGGTTGGGCCATGGCGATAAGGATCATCAAATGTGGAAAAGATATCAATATAAGGCAATGCCTCCACGATTCGTTCGTTCATCCCGGCTTGTACCCAGATCACCGGAGAACCCAGTTCACGCACAATTTTCCGCAAGGTGCCCTTTTGAAACCCCTCGCTGATACGATCCATGAAAAACAACCTGCGACCGGGAAATTCGAAGAGTTGAGAAATTCTTAAAAGCTTAGAATCCCAGCTTCGAACAGGCCGGTAGGGCCGCCAACCACTCCCATCCAGCCAGATCACTTTGACGCCGTTTTCAGTCAAAAGCCGAGCAAGACTTTGTTGTACAAACCCATGTTGCTCCCAATAACGGCAATAGCTTAGGAAAACAACGGAACCACGCTTTTTGTAAAAGGGTAAGCACTTTTGAAAGCTGTCTTGCAACTCGAATGCACGCTCTTTGGC